>NZ_JASJFE010000271.1:0-1448 GCF_030067735.1 Microcystis sp. M53598_WE2
ACCCTAAAACCCTAAAACCCTAACACCCCAAAACCCTAACACCCACCCGACTCCCGACAAAGAAAAAAAAATCCTGGAGGATATAACCATGAACGAGAATCAAAAGAAAAAAATCGGCATTCTGACCAGTGGTGGCGATTGCCCGGGGTTAAATGCGGTAATTCGTGCCGTGGTGAAATCATCAAAACTCAAGGGTTGGGATGTGTACGGCATTCCCTACGGGACCGACGGTTTTATGCAGATTGCCGAGGGAAAATATCACCCCGAAGATTTGATCCTGACTCAGCATGGCTATAACCTACCCGGGGTCTTGAAAGGATTAGACGTTTTGCAGTTTCTTAGTGGTAGTGTCTTGGGTTCTTTGAGCAAAGGACATCCCGAAAACCCAGAAATTGCCACGAAAATCCTGCAAGGATACGAAATGCTGGGATTAGATGCCCTGATCGTCGTTGGGGGCGATGGGAGCATCGATATCATCTACGATCTCGCCCAGAAAGGCAACTGGAATATTATCGCGGTTCCCAAAACCATCGATAATGACGTTCCCTATACGGAATGGGCAGTCGGTTTTACCACTGCCGTCGATATCGTTACTCAAGCTTTGTATGATCTCACCTTTACCGCCGCTAGTCACGAAAGGGTGATGATTGTGCAGGTGATGGGTAGAGATGCCGGTCATCTAGCTCTTCATGCTGGAATTGCCGGGGGGGCCGATGCGATTTTTATTCCCGAATTAACCCCTGCTCTCACTCCCGAAATTATCGACGGTTGTTGTCGTCATTTGGCAGAATTACGCGCTCAAGGTCGTAAATTCGCTCTCATTGTGATTTCTGAGGGTGTTAAGAACGAAAATAACCAAAAAGAGAAGTATATTGCCGATTATTTAGAAAAATTAATATTTGACAAAACTCGCTCTTTGTGCGTTACCGATCCCGTCTTCTGTTATCTCAATTCCATGGATGTGCGGGCCATGTCTTTGGGACACCTGCAAAGAAGTCGTCCTCCTTTGGCCATGGATCGACTGTTAGCCACGGCCTTCGGCATTAAGGCCGTAGAATTAATCGAACAGGGTAAACTCGATCGCGTGGTGATTTGGCGCGGGGGACAAGTGCGTAGTTTGCCCCTGAAACCAGTGATCAAAATTATCAAACAATGTCATCAAGAGCATCGCTGTGCCTATCCCGTGGATCCTGATGGTTTTATCGTCAAAACAGCCCGTTCTTTGGGAATTTACCTAGGGGAAAATACCACAACTGAGACGGCAGTAGTTCCGCAAGCTGTGGATGCGTTGGTTTAGTGATAATAAAGCGAGAAGGGTTGCTAATACTTTCTCGCTTTTTTAATTGGTTAAGATATTTAATTCTGCTAATTTTACTTGCAATAATTTACTGTATTTTATGGCTTTTCTCAGTAATCTGTCATCGGTGGTTAACAATACGTCTATTCTA
>NZ_JASJFE010000603.1:0-1284 GCF_030067735.1 Microcystis sp. M53598_WE2
CAAAATGTAATATCAGTAAACAGTAAAAAGTGAACTGATAACTGATAACTGATCACTGATAACTGATAACTGATAACTGATACAAGGCTGACAGCTATAAAAAAACCGACCAACAAGAGAGAATTCCTGTCAGTCAGTCGGTGATGATAGGCCGAATTTTACTCAGCTTTATTTCTTAGCGGGGGCAGCCTTAACGAGTTCCAATTCACTTTCAGCGAAGTTATTGGTATTCAGTCCACTGGCGCTACCACTAAAACCGTGGTAGTTAACAGTATCAAAACGGACGATAACGGGATAGTGGATACCACTTTTATCAACACTGGCTACGGTTCCTACATCGTTGTACCAGTAAGACTCTTTCCGTTTGACTCTAACTTTGGCTCCGCGTTCGATTCCAGGCATAGCTGTTGTTTTTTTTTAGGGTTTAGTTAACAGGTTACAATCAGAGCGAGTTTGCCGAAAGGGTTTTTACTTTAAGTTTTATTGCAAATCTTGCCACTCTGTTTGGACAAAATGCCCCGAACGTCCCCATAGGTCTGCCTTTGGTGCAATGTTAACGATTGTTAAGTTAAAAGGAATGGCCGTAGTCAGGTATTTTTGGGCCGACATTCCCACATCTGGTCCGATTTGAAAAGCGGCGGCGGTGGCTAAACCTAAGCCTAATAACTGAGAAATCAGACCTCTGGGTAAGAGAAGATGAGTTCCTAAGACTAAGCCGGCGGTTAAGGCTAAAGTTACCGATAAATTGGTGCCACAACGCGGATGTAATGCCAATTGCCCCTCGCCATTTTTGAGACGATGGAGCGCCTGTTTGGCCGCAATTCGCAGTTCATTTGTATTAACCTGCCCGTAGAGATAAAAACCCCTATCGGTGGAGAGTCCCCCCAGGGCCTCGTTATCCGCTGGGGAATGGTCAAAAGGCGATTGACGACGGGCAGCCATTTCGCTTAATACCCAGACGGTGGCGTGTTCCAAGGCGTGAACCTGTCGCAGGGTCAGAAATTCTTTGAAACCGGGGATAAAGCCGATTTGTGCCAGTAAATCGCTGTCTTGCTGGGGCGAGGGGTTAAACCAGTCAAAAGAGGGGTTAGAAGGGCTACTAGAGGTCATAAAGTTGCAGTAGGGAGAGTTTTTTTGAGGAATATGAGGGTGCTATAGAGTTGCAAGGCGGTGTCCCAGTAGGTGTCTTTAATGGGGACTGACCATGGTGATTTTGGCAAAAAAGGGAAAATCTGACCATAGGAGAACTACTGCCAGTTGTTGCTTTAGGTAAGGTTTGCTGAA
>NZ_JASJFE010000918.1:0-2989 GCF_030067735.1 Microcystis sp. M53598_WE2
GCTGTATAGTGATCGCTAACCTTATTGTAACAGATGGTGTCATTAATCTCTAGAGTCAGCGATTCCCTCTGTAGCCATGTTTTTGATGGTTTTCTGCCCGGAAACAAGCTATAATGGTCGAAGGGTCAAATTTGAAAAATTTTGCCTCAAACCCTGTCTGCGTAAGGATTTCAGGAGTTTGTACCCAGTAGTTTATTAGTATTACATTGCTTTAACTCAGGCTCTGTAAGACTTTGAGCCATAGCTAGTATATTTATACAGGGGAAGTTCAGTTATTGAGAGGTTACATCAGTGGGAAGTGGGAAGTAGGGAACACAGAGCAAAAAGCTGACGGCTGACAGCTGATAGCTCTTTATTGCTAACCGGACTGACGATGATCTATTCTGTATCCTAGCCTGACTCGCCAATCCCCACCGCCAAAAAAGAATAATGTACTGCGATTACCTGGTTCAAATCCTCACCGCACGCGTCTACGATGTCGCCCAAGAAACCCCCTTGGAACTTGCCCCCAATCTCTCCCAACGCTTGCACAATCAGCTTTTACTCAAGCGCGAGGATATGCAGTCGGTTTTCTCCTTTAAACTGCGCGGCGCATACAACAAAATGGCGCATTTGTCAAGGGATTTGTTACAAAAAGGTGTAATTGCTGCTTCGGCGGGAAATCATGCCCAGGGAGTCGCTTTGGGGGCGCGGCAATTGGGAACCCAAGCGATTATCGTTATGCCTGTCACCACTCCGCAAGTCAAAATCGACGCGGTAAAAGCCCGGGGCGGGATTGTCGTCCTGCACGGTGACACCTACGATGATGCCTACACCTACGCGCGGCAGTTAGAAGCGGAAAAAGGCTTAACTTTTATCCATCCCTTCGATGACCCGGAGGTAATCGCCGGCCAGGGTACGATCGGTATGGAAATTTTACGACAATATCAGCAACCGATCGAGGCGATTTTCGTCGCTATTGGTGGCGGTGGCTTAATATCAGGTATTGCAGCCTATGTCAAGCGTTTACGCCCAGAAATTAAAATTATCGGGGTGGAACCTGTGGATTCAGACGCGATGAATCAATCCCTAAAAGCCGGTTATCGGGTGCGTTTGTCTCAAGTGGGATTATTTGCCGATGGGGTGGCGGTGCGCGAGGTGGGAGAGGAGACTTTTCGTCTCTGTCAGCAGTATGTGGACGAGATTATCCTCGTGGATACGGATGATATCTGTGCGGCGATTAAGGATGTTTTTCAAGATACACGCTCGATTTTAGAACCTGCGGGGGCGTTAGCGGTAGCAGGAGCGAAAGCTTATGTAGAAAGAGAAGGAATTGAGGATAAAACCCTCGTTGCTGTGGCTTGTGGGGCGAATATGAACTTTGATCGTCTGCGGTTTGTGGCGGAAAGGGCAGAATTAGGGGAACGGCGCGAGGCGTTGTATGCTGTTACTATTCCCGAACAACCGGGCAGTTTACGGCGTTTTTGCGAATGTGTCGGCAAACGCAATCTAACCGAATTTAGTTATCGCATTGCCGATGAAAAAGAAGCACATATTTTTGTCGGCGCCCAGATCGAAAATCGCACCGATGCCAAGAAATTAGCCGAGAGTTTTGAAGCTTGTGGCTTTAAAACCCTCGATATTAGTGATGATGAATTGACTAAATTGCATCTGCGCCACATGGTGGGAGGGCGATCGCATTTAGCCGACCATGAATTATTTTATCGCTTCGAGTTTCCCGAACGACCGGGGGCTTTAATGAAATTTGTCGCCTCCATGAGTCCCCACTGGAATATCAGCGTTTTCCATTATCGCAATAACGGAGCCGATTACGGGCGTATCGTCGTGGGCATACAGGTCCCCCCCGATGAAATGAATCAATGGCAAGCTTTTCTCGATACTCTCGGCTATCGCTATTGGGATGAAAGTCAAAATCCTGCCTATCAGTTGTTTTTAGGTTAGAGTTGGCTGAATAAATCTAAAAACCTTGTTGGATAAGGCTTTTAGACTTTTTTCCCCTCAAAAAGTGCTGACCATTGGAGTGATCGGGGGTAAAATTCAGGCACTTTTTCCCTGAAAATTAGGTAACTGACTACCCCAAAATCGGTAAAACCCTACACCCTACACCCCACACCCCACACCCCACACCCCACACCCTGCCCCCACCAACAAACTTTTTGCCGCAAACCCTAGGTTAAATCGCCATTTTCAGGAAGTTATCAGCAGATGAATCAAGATTTTCCCCATATTTCCGTTTTGAGTCAAGAATTAATCGCCGGCTTAAATATTCAACCCGGGGGGCATTATCTCGATCTTACCCTAGGGGGTGGTGGACACAGCCGCCTGCTTTTAGAAGCTCATCCCGAAACGACAGTAACCGCCATCGATCGCGATCAAAGCGCCCTAGAAGCCGCTAAAATTAGTCTCGCCCCCTATCTAGATAGCCGTTTAACCCTCTGGTGGGGGAACTTCGCCGATTATGACGGACAAAATAGCAGTTTTGATGGCATTATCGCCGATTTAGGAGTCAGTTCTCCCCAATTCGATCAGAGCGAGCGCGGCTTTAGTTTTCGCCACACGGCAGCCTTAGATATGCGGATGGATCGCTGTCAATCCCTAACGGCAGCCGATATTATTAACCATTGGCACGAAAAAGAATTAGCAGATCTTTTTTATCAATACGGAGAAGAACGTTTATCTCGTCCTATTGCTCGCTCGATCGTCCAAAAACGTCCCTTTACTACCACTACAGAATTAGCGGCTGTCATCGCTAGTTCTGTCCCCGCTAGTTACCGTTATGGACGTATTCATCCGGCAACGCGGGTTTTTCAAGCCCTACGCATCGCTGTTAATCAAGAATTAGATTCTCTCCAACAATTGTTAGATCAAGCCCCCCACTGGCTAAAATCCAGGGGAATTATCGCTATGATCAGTTTTCATAGTCTAGAAGATCGTCTGATCAAGTATGGCTTTCGCGAAGATAATTCCTTGAAAATTATCACCAAAAAGC
>NZ_JASJFE010000213.1:0-1577 GCF_030067735.1 Microcystis sp. M53598_WE2
CGTTGTGCTTTTTTAAGTCGTTTTTCTGACTTGCTTAAATAACGTGGATTCTCTACAGTATTGCCTTGAGCGTCAGTATAAAACTCTTTTAAACCTAAGTCAATTCCTGTTATTTGTCCCGTCGGTTTATGGTATTCTTGCCGTTCTACGTCAATCAGAAACTGGCAATAATAACCGTCAGCACGTCTAACAACTCTTACTCGTTTAATCTGTTGTTCTGAATAATAAACTAAGGTTTTTTGACTACACCATAAATCAAATTCTCCTGCTTTAAAACCATCGGTAAACTTGATTTTACGTCGATTATCAGATAGTTGGTAGCCCGTTAGTTTATACTCAACCGAACGGCTATGCTTTTTGAAACGAGGAAAACCCTTTTTCCCAAGTATCTTAGCATGACAATTCTGGTAAAACCGATTAATTGATTGCCAGGCTCTATCAGCAGCCGATTGACGAGCTTGAGAGTTTAATTTATTAACATAAGGTGTCTCTTTATTGTTAGCTAGTACCGCACAAAGTTTTTGGAGATCATTGCGGGTTGTCCCTTGATTGTCCATCCAATAACGAACACAAGAGTTACGCACAAACTGAGAAGTTTTGATAGCTTCATCAAGCTGGTGATATTGCTCTGGTGTTCCGTTTTTTAGCTTTGCTTCTACGACTAGCATCTAACAATCCTTGACCTTTGGCTAAGTTAATTATAACACAGTTTACCTACAAATGGTAGAATTAAAATCGGGCTTCTCAGTTAATATCTTGGTCGGATTTCATCCCCCGCAAAGGTTGATGTCTTGTCGAAAAATTTAGCGGGGGCATTCATCCGACATTTTAGGTAAATCCATCCACGAGCGCCCGAAACTGGGTTGGGGATTGACAATCCCGATACTCAGGGTGAGCAGCAGAGAAATTATTGTTAATAG
This sequence comes from Microcystis sp. M53598_WE2, assembly GCF_030067735.1. Taxonomy (NCBI): domain Bacteria; kingdom Bacillati; phylum Cyanobacteriota; class Cyanophyceae; order Chroococcales; family Microcystaceae; genus Microcystis; species Microcystis sp. M53598_WE2. The sequence continues at coordinate 921 of NZ_JASJFE010000213.1, forward strand.
CCAAAAACGGCAGAAAATAGGGCGCATAGACGATTCGATCCCATAAAAACCTCATTCCCATTCTAGACAGTCCCTATCACCCTTTACCTGTTACTGTCCGCGATTGGTTTGATAGACGTAAAAGTTAAATAAATCGAATAAACTGCCAACAAAAGCAAAGGTGACAGCGATGGTTAACAGGCCTTGTAGGGGATAACCGCCGCCGAAAATGGTTAAAAATTGCAGGATTTGGCTAAAACCGGTCTGAGAAACCCAAGTAAAGCCGGGGACGTGACTGGTGGCCAATAAAGCCGTTAAAATAGAACCGACCAAGAGGACGGGGGCAACAAAACTTAATAGGGTGGAAAATAGCAGGGAACGGAGCAAAGTAAGCATGGGTGCTGATCTCCAGAGAATTAGGGGGCGATCGAACGGGAATAGGAATCTATACTCGCTCCCCTCTAGGATATACGTTCATCTCGGCTAGGGGCGGTTTTTTAAAAAATCTTAAAATATCATTAAGATTCTTGGTTAAGAACGATTAAGTGGTAAACAAAAGTCAACCCGATAATTGCTGGGGCAGCCTTTTTCAGTGTGGGGTGTGGGGTGTGGGGTGTAGGGCGTAGGGTGTAGGGAGTAGGGTGTAGGGTGTAGGGAGAATAAACAGAAATAATCTCC
>NZ_JASJFE010000121.1:0-4499 GCF_030067735.1 Microcystis sp. M53598_WE2
TCCTGAGAATCATTAATAAAATTCAGGAATATATTCGACAGGGACAAGTGGAGAAATTTCTCGAACGATCCCTCAATGGTGGCTATAATAATCTCAATAATACTAATGAAGTTATCGAAATTTTTCAGTTAGTAGTTAATAGCACTGTTGATAAGGTTTTACCGCAAGTTAAACCAGAAGCAGAAGCTTTAATTAAATACAATATCGAGAAAATTCTCAGTCAAACTCCCGCTTATCAAAGCTTATTGCGATTACCCGGCATGAAAGGATTAAAAACTGACTTGAGCAATCGCCTATCTAGTCAATTGTATCAATCCTTTGTTAATATAGCGGAAAAGATTACCCAGGAAGACGAAGTTTTTGAGCGTTTATTGCAGCAATTAGTCCAGCGTTTCGGGCAATCTCTCGCCGAGGAATTACAATCCCGTCACAGTTTAGAAAGAATCGAGATGTTATTAATTATCTTCCTAGAAGAGGTCAAATTAAACTATGTAGAAGAATTCTCGGATGAAGACTTAGAAACTATCCTCGAACAAACTCGGTTACTCCACTCTCAAAGTGCAGAAACTAACCCAGCAGAAACCATGAATCCCCGTCGTCTTCCCTAAAAATTAGCGATCATTGATTAGGTAATATTGCTTGATCTTTTGATCACTTTTGTACTAAAATTTCTGCTGAAACCCCCATTACTCAATTAACCTAATTATCTACTCCCATGTTAACAAAAATTATTCTCGGGTTACTTTGGTTAGGCTTCGGATTATACGCTTTTTTACTAGCACCCCCCGATCAACCAGATACAGTGAATTTAATTATCGATCTTTCCACTGGGAAATGGCAATATATCAACCCGTTAATTATCGCTCTTTTTAACCTGATGGGAGTTTGGCCACTGATCTACACTAGCCTTTTAATTATCGATGGTCGTGACCAAAAGATCATCGCTTGGCCCTTTACTTTTGCCTCCTTTGCCGTGGGTGCTTTCGCTATTTTACCCTATCTAACTCTCCGTCAATCCAACAGCAATTTTACTGGTAAAAAAAATCTGGTCATTAAACTTCTAGACTCACCTTGGTTAGGAGTAATTGCCCTAATTACTGCGGCAATTTTAATCGCTTACGGATTAATTAACGGTAATTGGTCTGATTTTTGGCATCAGTGGCAAACTAGCCGTTTTATTCATGTTATGAGTTTAGATTTCTGTCTTTTAACTCTCTTATGTCCAATTTTGCTGCAAGATGATCTAACCCGACGGGGATTAAAAAATCCTTTCCTGTTGCCGGTAATTTCCCTATTGCCTCTAATCGGTCCGGCAATTTATTTAATTATTCGTCCTCGCTTAGGGGAGAATTAAGAGTAAATTTCCTTGGGTAAACTCGGCCTAGTTATCAGTTGTTTTTTAATCATTTCTTGACAAGAGAAGTTCATATTTAACAGAAATTATGCTGAGGTTCCCCTAAAATATGAGGAAAGAGATTAATGTCCAGATTAGAAGGAGTGTTTAACCTTGTTAGAGAGTCAAAAACCACCTCGGATTTACTGCTTTCAAGCTGATTATATTGCCTCCCAACAATTTAACCCCCAAGAGATTCCCGCTTGGTTATCTTTAGAAGTAAACTGGCAGGGTTATAGAATTCATACCCTACCCTGGGTAGCAGACGTAGCTAGAGTATTAGGATTATTAGCGATTGAAGATACCCCCCAAGGGTGGCAAGATCATTTAGAAAGCTTGGGATTAGCCAAAATTAGGTTAATGGACAGCGAGGAGTTTTTTGAGGATAAATCTTTATCGGGATGTTAAAAATGCCCTATAATTGGCAATTTAGTGATGATTCTACCGGTCAATTTATGCCCTATAAACTACTCTTCGTCTGTTTAGGAAATATCTGTCGTTCTCCCGCTGCCGAGAATATCATGACTTATCTGATTGAACAAGAAGGATTAGGCAATAAAATCCTCTGTGATTCTGCGGGGACTGCGGGTTATCATATCGGTTCTCCTCCCGATTCTCGCATGAATACGGCGGCTAAAAAACGCGGTATTCCTCTGCAAGGGACAGCCAGACAATTTACTCGCGAGGATTTCGAGAATTTTGATCTAATCCTAGCCATGGATAAAGCCAATTATCAAGATATTTTATCCCTAGATCGGACAGGAAAATATCAAGAAAAGGTCAAGTTAATGTGTGACTATGCTCGTTATCACCCAGAAAAAGAAGTTCCCGATCCCTACTACGGTGGTCGGGAAGGTTTTGACCGCGTAATCGAGCTACTTTTAGACTCCTGTGGCAGTCTTTTGGAGGAAGTAAAAAACAAAATTTAAGTTTTTTCTTCCAGCTAATCGATTAATCTGTGTTCGAGGGAAAAACGCACCAATTCGGCCCGATTGTTAGTAGTTGTTTTTCTGAGTAAACTGCTAACATATTTCTCGATCGTGCGAGAACTAAGATGCAGTTTTTGCCCAATTTCACTATTAGAAAGTCCCCGGGCTAAATGTTCTAACACTTCCCGCTCGCGATTAGTTAACTTAAAATCGTCCTGTAAAGAAGAAGTTAAAACATCCCTAGTTTTGGGGCTTTCTTCCGGTTTTAATTTCTGATATTGACGTTCACTTTGCACCATTTGCGCTCGCTCTAAAAGATTGCGAATAACTGCTTTTAATTCCTCCATCTCAAAAGGTTTAGGAAGATAGATATCACAACCCACTTGATAACCGCGAATTCTTTCCTCGGTTGACCCTCTTTCGGTTAAAAAAATTACTGGTAATAACCTAAATTCTGGCTGTTGCCGCACCTTAGTCACCAAAGAATAGCCGTCTAAACGCGGCATTTTGATATCCGATACCAAAAGATGGGGATGATAGGTATCCAATAAATTCAAAGCTTCCAAACCATTACTCGCCGCCACCACACTATAACCTGCTAATTCTAAATAGTCTTTGACCGCTAGGCGGATACCGGGGTCATCATCGGCAATTAGAATCAAAAGAGGCATAGAAATTAACAGGACAAGGTTTTTTCAGTATTGATAGCCTAGCACCCTCCGCTCGCCACAATTGTCCATCAAGCTACAGAGGCCGTTGTAACTGATATTATACTAGCAGTAACCAGCTTTTTTCTCCCCATCTCCCCACTTCCCCAACCCCTTGTTTACTTTTTACTTAAGATGACAGATTATTTGGTTTCCCTGACAATTTGGGCGGGTATTTACGCGATTTTTGCCCTCGGTTTAAATCTACAATGGGGATTTACTGGCTTAATTAACTTTGGTCACGTTGCTTTTGCCACTTTAGGGGCTTATGCAACGGTTTTATTAACTTTACAGGGTGTACCGATGATTTTTGCCGCCATTGTCGGGGCGATCCTAGGGGCATTGTTGGGATTGGCGATCGGTTTTTCCACCCTGAGATTAAGAGCCGATTATCTAGCAATTGTCACCATCGGGGTATCTGAGTTAATTCGTTTACTGGTGCTTAACGAGGATTGGTTAACGAAAGGCAGTTTCGGACTACAACGTTATCCCCTACATTTGGATATAAATCCCAGTTTTGCCGTCAAATTATTAATTATTGCCCTGTTTACCCTGCTTGCTATCTTTGCTCTCTGGCAATTGGGGCGCAATCTGCAACGACAATGGCGCGAAGCCGGGCAAATTAGCGGTAAAAGCTATCAACCGACGCAAAAGAGAGCTTTAATCTTTTGGGGGTCGTTAGGGGCGATAATCCTGCTTTTTCTGTATATAAACGGTGTAATTTCCTTGAATGACTATAATTACAAAGCGGGGCTGATGGTGGTAGTTTTAGTCCTCCTCGCTCTCGTTTATACTGGTTTAGAATTACTTTTGCGATCGCCTTGGGGACGCATCCTCAAAGCTATCCGGGAAGATGAAGAAATTCCCCGGGCTTTAGGAAAAAATGTCTTTTGGTATAAGTTACAATCTTTGATGTTAGGCGGTGCAATCGCTGGTTTAGCTGGGGCTTTTTTAGCATGGCAATTAACCACTATTTACCCGACTAATTTTGAACCATTATTGACTTTTAACGCTTGGATTATTATCATTCTCGGTGGCTCTGGTAGCAATGCCGGCACCTTACTAGGAGCGGTAATTTTCTGGGCTTACGATTCCCTGACTCGCTTTATTCTGCCCCAATTAGATATTTTTAATGATAGCCAATTAGGGGCTTTACGGATTATGATTATCGGTCTGCTACTCATGGTTTTAATGATCTGGCGACCCCAGGGTATCCTCGGCAAAAAAGAGGAGTTAACTTTGGGAAAATAATTTCAGTTATCAGTTATCAGTTATCAGTTATCAGTTATCAGTTATCAGTTATCAGTTATCAGTTATCAGTTCATCGATTACTCTTCACTGAAAACACTTCCCACTTCATAATTCATAATTCATAATTCATAATTTATATATGTTACTTTCTGCCAAAGGATTATCGAAAAGTTTTGGGGGCATTCGCGCCGTCAATAATGCTTATTTGGATGTGCCGCA
>NZ_JASJFE010000036.1:0-2354 GCF_030067735.1 Microcystis sp. M53598_WE2
CCTATCTACACATTTGACCGTCGGGCGGGCGGCTCTAGGCTTAACCCTAGTGGTCTGTCTCGGTTTCAGGCTTTTCCTCTAGGTTGTTTTGACGGAGATACCAGCAAGGGAATCTTTAAGAAATTACCCAAAATCCCTGAGTATAGATATTGACGGCGCTAGACTCCCAACGTATAGATAAATACTGTTTCTGGAAGCCCATGACTGTGAGCTACGAAAAAATCACCCCACCGACAACAGGCTCGACAATTACTTTTTCTGACGGAAAACCTCTAGTTCCCGACGATCCCATCATTCCCTTCATTCGTGGTGACGGTACGGGAGTCGATATCTGGCCCGCAACCGCAAAAGTTATCGATGCAGCGATCGCCACAGCCTACGGTGGTCAAAGGAAAATCCATTGGTTTAAAGTCTATGCTGGCGATGAAGCTTGCGAAATCTACGGGACTTATCAATATCTACCCCAAGATACCTTGACAGCGATTAAAGAATATGGTATTGCCATCAAAGGTCCCTTGACCACTCCCATCGGTGGCGGCATTCGTTCCCTGAATGTGGCTCTGCGGCAGATTTTTGACCTTTATGCCTGTGTTCGTCCCTGTCGTTACTATGCGGGAACCCCTTCCCCCCATAAAACCCCGGAAAAACTCGATGTCATCGTCTATCGGGAAAATACCGAGGATATTTATCTGGGCATCGAATGGAAACAAGGCACGGAAATCGCCGATAAACTGATTAATTATCTCAACAGCGAACTAATTCCCGCCACTCCCGAACACGGTAAAAAACAAATTCCCCTCGATGCGGGTATCGGGATCAAACCGATTAGTAAGACGGGTTCCCAAAGATTAGTCCGCCGGGCGATCGAACGAGCGCTGACTTTACCGAAACCGAAAAATCAGGTTACTCTCGTCCATAAGGGTAACATTATGAAATATACCGAAGGGGCGTTTCGGGATTGGGGTTACGAATTAGCTAAAAGTGAATTCCGGGATGTGTGCGTCACCGAGATGGAATCATGGATCCTGAGCAATAAAGAGAAAAACCCAGATCTGAGCATCGAAGATAACGCCCGCATGGTGGAACCGGGTTATGATGCCCTCACGGACGAGAAAAAAGCCAAAATCTGCCAAGAAGTGACCAGTGTTCTCGATGCTATCTGGGAAACCCACGGCCATGGCCAGTGGAAAGATAAAATTATGGTTAACGATCGCATTGCCGATAGTATCTTCCAACAGATCCAAACCCGTCCCGATGAATACTCGATCCTCGCTACCATGAACCTGAATGGTGATTATCTCTCCGATGCGGCAGCGGCGATCGTGGGTGGTTTAGGGATGGGACCCGGGGCGAATATTGGCGATACTTGCGCTATTTTTGAGGCAACCCACGGCACAGCCCCTAAACACGCCGGTTTAGACCGAATTAACCCCGGTTCGGTGATTCTTTCTGGGGTGATGATGTTGGAATACATGGGATGGCAAGAAGCGGCCGATTTGATTAAAAAAGGCATCGCAGCGGCGATCGCTAATCGACAAGTTACCTACGATTTAGCGCGTCTGATGGAACCTCCCGTTAATCCTCCCCTGAAATGTTCCGAATTTGCCGATGCAATCATCTCCCATTTTGGGGATTAATTTTCCGGTTAGGGTAGCCTGAAAACTGCCCTATTTTTCGGAAAATCCCCAAAATAACCACTGCCTCCGTTAATGCAGGCGTTTTAGGCGTTCTTGGAGAATTTGGGCTTGTTTTTCGGCCTCTGCTAAAGCTTGCTTCGTTTTTTGGATTAAAGCTTCTGGAGCTTTTTCGACAAAGCTAGGTTTATTCAGGCGATCGCTCAAACTCTTGATTTCCCCTTCTACCTTAGCTAAATTTTTCGCTAATTTCCCGGCCAATACCGATATATCAACCAATCCGGACAGGGGAATGAGGATTTCTACCGTAGCGACAACACCGGCGATCGCTTGATTGACTTCCTCGGTTATTTTGTCCGTCAAAATTAAGTTTTCGATTTTGGCCAAGTCTTTTAAGTACACTTGTCCACGTTGCAAAATAGCTAATTCTTGGCTGTTTTCTGTCTGTAAAATTGCCGTGATCGTTGCCCCCGGTTTAATCCCCGCTTCGGCCCGCAAATTACGCAACACCCGAATACTTTCAATTAATAAATCAAAAGTATTTTCTAAGTCTAAATCGATCAGAGAACTATCAGCTATTGGATAGGTTTCTAAAGCCAAAACTTGCTGATTTTCTTGGGTTAAATTATGCCAAATTTCTTCGGTAATATGGGGCATAAAGGGATGTAATAATTTTAATGTCCCTGCCAAGATAAAAGCCAAAGTTTGCCTGGCTGTAGC
>NZ_JASJFE010000634.1:0-4973 GCF_030067735.1 Microcystis sp. M53598_WE2
AAGGAATTTTGTTAAACCATGACCTTAACCCCGAGTTCTTTCGATAATTCTTTTTTGCCGGCAGATAATTCGCTCCTCAAGCACCCCGGCGACGATATTCAAGAGAAGATGATCGCGGTCATTCTCTTCGCTTGCGCTTTCGTTTCCGTGGCGACGACGATCGGCATCGTGGCGATTATTTTTAGCGAAACGTGGGGATTTTTTCAAGAGGTATCTTTCGCCCAATTCTTTCTCGATACCCGTTGGACTCCACTGTTCGCCACCCCTCATTTCGGCATCTGGCCGCTGATTAACGGGACATTTTTAACCACGGCCATCGCTATGTCCGTCGCGGTTCCTTTAGGCCTATCTTCCGCGATCTACCTCGCCGAATACGCAAAACCGAACCTAGCGGCGATTTTACGCCCTGCGGTGGAACTTCTCGCCGGGATTCCCACGGTGGTGTACGGGTACTTCGCCCTACTCGTTGTCACGCCCACTTTGCGGAATCTTTTCCCCGTCGAGATTTTTAACGCCCTCAGCGCCGGGTTAATGATGGGGATCATGATCACTCCCACGGTGGGATCGATTAGTTTAGACGCGATCCGAGCGGTTCCCCGTTCCCTGCGCGAGGGTTCCTACGCCCTAGGAATTACCAAGCTGGAAACGATTTTTAAAGTGGTTCTCCCCGCCGCCCTCTCCGGGATCATGGCCTCGATTATTCTGGGAATGTCCCGGGCGGTGGGGGAAACGATGACGGTGTTGATCGCCGCCGGCTCGCAACCCCGGCTTACCCTCAATCCCTTCGAGTCGATCGCCACGATGACCGCTTTTATGGCCGAGATTTCCGGGGGAGATGCGCCCCGGGGCAGTCTCAGTTTTAAAACCCTCTACGCAGTCGGCGCGGTGCTTTTTTTGATCACGTTGGCACTGAATCTGGCCAGTTACTGGATCTCCCACCGTTTTAAAGAAAAATACGATTGATTTGCCATGGTTAAATCCTCTGTTAAGTCCGATACCGTTGAATTTATCGACCATCTCGAACGCCGCGAGGCGATCGGCAAATTCTGCGAGTATCTTTTCCTCTTCGGTTTACTGATCGGTTTGTTCGTTCTGGCGCTGTTGGTGTTGAATATCGCCCACGATGGACTCGGACGACTCTTAACCCCCGGATTCCTCACGGAAACGCCTTCCCGTTTCCCGGAAAGGGGCGGTATCCGTCCGGCGATCATCGGTAGTTTCTATCTGGGAATTATCGTGCTTCTCGTGGCGGTACCGATCGGGGTCGGGTCGGCTTTGTATCTAGAGGAATACGCCCCGAAAACTTGGTGGACGGCACTGATCGAGGTGAATATCGGCAATCTGGCCGGGGTTCCCTCGATCGTCTACGGCTTATTAGGATTAGCGGTTTTTAACTATCTGCTCAATTTTGGCCCGACGCTGATTTCCGGCGCGTTAACCCTTGCGCTTCTCTCGCTGCCGGTGATTATCGTCACGGCGCGGGAGGCGATCCGAGCGGTTCCCGATTCCCTACGCCAAGCCTCCTACGGTCTAGGCAGTACCAAATGGCAGACGATCCAACACCATGTTTTACCCTACGCGGTGCCGGGGATTCTTACGGGGGTGATTATCTCCGTGTCGCGGGCGATCGGAGACGCGGCTTCCTTAATGGTCGTCGGCGCGGTTAGTTTCCTCACTTTCGATCCTGGTTTATTCCAACGCTTTATGGCACTACCGATTCAAATTTTCAGCTATATCACCCGTCCCGAACCCGGTTTCGCCAATGCTGCGGCGGCCGCGATTATCGTTCTGATCCTGTTAATTCTCGCCCTCAACGCCATCGCCATCTATCTACGTCAACGTTATTCGACACCGAATTAGGGAAGGCAGCAGGCAGCAGGCAGGAGGTTAGATAAGTCTATTTGACTTCTTAATTGCCCACTCCTCTACTCCCCACTTCCCTCGAAACACATCTTTAATCACACTCAGGAGAATTTTTGCCATGACTACCCACCTTAACCCAGATCACAGTGTTTTCGACGCAGAAGGAGTCAAAGTTTTTTATAACGGGTTTCTCGCTCTTCTGGACGTTCATATTAAAATTCCTGCACGAAAAATCGTCGCCTTTATCGGGCCGTCCGGTTGCGGGAAAAGTACCCTCTTGCGCTGCTTTAACCGAATGAACGATCTCATCCCCGGCGCCAAGGTGGAGGGAAAATTACTCTACCGAAATCAGAATATTTACGATTCGCAGGTCAATGCGGTCAAGTTACGGCGACAGGTGGGGATGGTTTTCCAACGTCCCAACCCTTTTCCCAAGAGCATTTACGAGAATATCGCCTACGCGCCTCGAACCAACGGTTATCAGGGAAATCTGGATGAATTGGTCGAGTATTCCCTGCGGCAGGCGGCGATCTGGGAGGAAGTAAAGGACAAACTGAAAGAAAAAGGAACGGCACTATCGGGGGGACAACAACAGCGCCTCTGTATCGCCCGTGCAATCGCTATGAAGCCAGATGTTTTATTGATGGATGAACCCTGTTCGGCCCTCGATCCCATCTCTACCCGTCAGGTGGAGGAATTGTGCCTACAACTGAAGGAAAGTTACACGATCGTCACCGTCACCCACAATATGCAGCAGGCATCGCGGATCGCCGACTGGACGGCGTTTTTTAACACCGAAACCGATCGGTCCGGGAAACGCCGGGGGAAATTAGTCGAATTCAGCCCCACGGAAGTTATGTTCGGCAATCCGCAAACCGACGAGGCCCGGGAGTATATTACTGGGCGATTCGGGTAATTGAAACAGTAAAGAAGGCTGATAGTCTGTTTTTCAAAACCGTGCGCGGTTTGATCCCGAAACATCCCTTGGTATGAATATAAAAAACTGGATTTTCGCCATTTTGTTGGTTTTTGTCCCGATCTCGATCGCTGGGAATTTCCTCCATTGGGACGTGACGATCATTTTTCTGAGTGCCTGTCTGGCAATCGTTCCCCTCGCCGCTTACATGGGAAAGGCAACCGAGGAAATCGCCGTCGTGGTCGGACCCAATCTCGGCGGTTTACTGAATGCCACCTTCGGCAACGCTACCGAATTAATTCTCGCCTACGCCGCCCTGGAAGAGGGTTTGATCGAGGTGGTGAAAGCGACGATTACCGGTTCGATTATCGGGAATCTGCTGCTGGTAACGGGCGTATCGATGTTTTTCGGCGGATTACGCTATAAAGAACAGAAATTCCAGCCCGTGACCGCCCGTTTAAATTCCTCGTCGATGAATCTCGCCGTCGCTGCGATCCTCCTACCCACGACCGTTCAATACACTTCCGCCGCAATCCAGGAGATCGTCCTCCAGCGTCTCTCGGTAGCGGTGGCGGTGGTATTAATTTTTGTGTATTGCCTGAGTCTGCTGTTTTCGATGAAGACCCACACCTATCTTTACGAGGTGGGGGTCGCCGATCTCGATCAAGAGTCGGGGGAAACGGTAGGCGTAAAAAAGCCGAATCTCTGGCTGTGGGTGGGGATATTACTGCTCGTGACGCTCGGGGTGGCGGTCGAATCGGAATTGTTAGTTAATACCCTAGAGGAAGCCACGAGCGAATTAGGATTAACAACCCTTTTCACGGGGGTGATCCTGCTGCCAATTATCGGCAACGCGGCCGAACACGCCACCGCGGTTAGGGTCGCCTTAAAAGACAAAATGGATCTGGCGGTTTCTGTCACCGTCGGTTCGAGTCTACAAATCGCACTTTTTGTCGCACCGGTTCTCGTAATCGCGGGTTATTTCATCGGTCAGCCGATGGCTCTCGATTTCGATCCGTTTGAATTGGTCGCCGTCGCCGTCGCAGTGTGGCTGACTAACTCGATCAGTAACGACGGTCGCTCGAACTGGCTAGAGGGTATATTACTGGTGGCGACCTACGCAGTGATCGCCCTCGCTTTCTTTTTTCATCCCGCACCGGGATAAAGCGATCGGTCGTGGGAAATACAGTTTCTCGATCGGGATAGGTAGTAGGATTCTCCTGTGGCCAAACCTTTGAAGAAAAAGCCGAACAAGGCATAACGAACCGAAAAACCCGACGGCTATCTTAGGGAAAAAAACGATGATCGAGATTGTGATCGCGATATCTACCGGTGTAGCGGCCTTCGTCGCCACCAACCTCGACGATATATTGATCCTGACGATTCTCTTCAGCCAAACGGGGAAACTCTTCCGTCGTCGCGATATCGTCATCGGTCAGTATATCGGCTTTAGTCTGCTGGTTATTGCCAGTTTAGCGGGATTTTTCGGTTGCTTTCTCATCCCTACCCCATGGATTCGCTATCTAGGCCTCGTTCCTGTGATTCTCGGCATCTTTTCCCTTCTCAAAGAAGAGGAGAAGGAGGAGGAGCCGGAGAATGTCGAAGTCAACCTAGAGGGTGCGAAACATTCCCCCCTCGGCCGTTGGTTTGACCCGCGCACCTATAGCGTGGCTGCGTTGACCGTCGCCAACGGCAGCGATAATATCGGCATTTACGTTCCCCTTTTCGCCAGTAGTAGCGTAACAAGTCTGATCGTTATCGTCAGCGTGTTTTTGATTCTGGTGGGGGTTTGGTGTGCGATCGCCTACGGGTTGACCAGCGTGCCGACCATCGCCACTATTCTCACCAGTCAGGGAAGTACCTTCGTTCCCTGTGTGCTGATCGGTCTGGGTATTTTTATCGTCAAAGAAAGTATTTCCTTCGCGTTTTTGGCCTTAGCAATTAGCTATCTCTGGGCGATCGTCGGTCGCAGTAAGGAACTTGCAAAAAAATAAAGTACCATTTATTTCCCAGGCAGAATAGTCGCATACCAAGGAGGTAATTAGGGTTTGCTGAATCAATGTGAAATGTAGGCAAGGTAAGGGTTTTGTGGCTTTACGAGCGAAACAGGTGCAAGATTTTGAGAGAATCGTGCTTCAAAACCTTGCGTCTTCATCGGCCCGCGTCCTCTAGGGGCGAAGCATTCGGGCAATAA
>NZ_JASJFE010000786.1:0-1943 GCF_030067735.1 Microcystis sp. M53598_WE2
CTAGATAAAAACGCTTTATTAATGGGCGACTTAGGAAAAGTTTTAGTGATTTTACAGCGAGGGTTAGAGACACCAGAACATCAAGATTTTGTTAATAAATTAACTAGCGATCGCTCTCAAGTTTAAAAATTAGATAATTATTTTCTCTCAAGTGTTCTATAATATGGGAGAAAAAACTTTGCTCAAATTAATGGATTATTTATTGACTTCTAACTGATTTTTGTGGGTGTGTTGAGCTACTTTAACACACCCTACCGATGGTTGTTATAATAATGGAAGATCAGGAGAAATTGCTGATCCGATAGCGGGCAAAGATTAACTAGAGGGTGAAAAGAGAAAACTTATGACAACTACCCCAGTAATAGCTGCTTCTTTAACAATTCCTCCCCTAGAAAACGGCGATAAATTAACTCGATGGGAATTTGAACGACGTTATCAAGGGATGCCCCATCTCAAAAAAGCGGAATTAATTGAAGGAATTGTTTATATGGCATCTCCCTTGAGAATTACCCAACATGGTGAACCCCACGCGCATATTATGTTATGGTTGGGTTTTTATAAAGCTTTTACCCCCTATCTGCAATTAGGGGATAATTGTACTGTGAGATTAGATATTGATAACGAACCCCAACCGGATGCCCTATTAAGAATTGACAAGGGAGGACAATCGACAATTAGTCAAGATGATTATGTAGAAGGCGCGCCGGAATTAATTGTCGAAATTGCCGCTTCTAGTGCTTCCTACGATGTTCATCAAAAATTAAATGTTTACCGTCGCAATCAAGTCCAAGAATATCTAGTCTGGCGGTTTTATGAACAAGAAATTGATTGGTTTCGACTACAGGCAGGAGAATATATTAAACTAGAACCCGATAGTGATGGCATAATGCGCTCCCAAATCTTCCCCGGTTTATGGCTAGATAAAAACGCTTTATTAATGGGCGACTTAGGAAAAGTTTTAGTGATTTTACAGCGAGGGTTAGAGACACCAGAACATCAAGATTTTGTCAATCAATTAACTGCCAATCACAGCTAGATTTTAAAATTAGACGGGTGCATCTCACATTTGCAGAAATACCGACAATCAGCAATTATCAGTGACTCTTAAATTATTACAAATATGTCAGCAGCTGCGTGTAAGCATCCCACCGAAAAACTAATGCGCTCCGGGGTTTGGGGGGTAGAACCCCCCAAAAGCTTGGATTGAGTGATAAAATCGGAAGTAATACCAATTTTAGAAGATAGTTTCCCTTTAAAAATCCCAACTCAGTAGATTGATAAAAATCAGATGCACCCAATTAGACAATTATTCTTGATCCACTGTCCTATAATGACAGAAAGAGTATTTTTGACTTGAATTTGTTCTTAACTGTACCCCAATAATCTCGCCCCTGATAATCTTCTCTTCACCTCACTATATGTCAAATCTAATCCTTTTCTGGCATCGTCGCGATTTACGTCTCTCGGATAATATTGGACTGAGTAAAGCTAGGGAGCGTAGTCCGAAAATTATCGGGGTTTTCTGCCTCGATCCTGCTATTTTAGAAGGGGATGATATTGCCCCTGCTAGAGTTGCCTATCTCCTCGGTTGTCTAGAGGAATTAGAAAAAAATTATCACCAAAAAGGTAGTCAATTACTGATTATTCGCGGCAACCCCAGTCAAACACTCGTCAATTTAGCTGGCAATTTATCGGCAAAAGCAGTTTTTTTTAACCTCGATATCGAACCCTACGCGCGTCAACGGGATCAACAGGTAATCGCCGCTTTACAAACAAAAGGAATTGAAGTAGAAACCTTCTGGGATCAACTTCTCCACGCTCCAGGGCAAGTCCTCACCCTCTCAAAAAGTCCCTACACCGTATATACTCCTTTTTGGAAAAATTGGAGCCAATTAGCCAAAGCCAGCCCCAAAACCCTAGAAAACCTGCAAGGATTAGACGAA
>NZ_JASJFE010000309.1:0-4910 GCF_030067735.1 Microcystis sp. M53598_WE2
ACCCTAAAACCCTAAAACCCAACAACCCAACACCTGATAACTGTTCCCCACCCCCCAAATCCCCATAAATAAGGTGTTAAAAAGAGATTAAGATAAGTTAAGATTTTGTCTCAAAAGTAGCCCCAAGCCCCAACCCTCCCATGTCTAGCCATCCCGACTCATCCCTATTCTTGAACCGCGTCGATAAGCCTGAAGAAGCCTGTGGAGTTTTTGGACTCTATGCCCCCGAGGAAGAAGTAGCAAAACTGACCTATTTCGGACTCTATGCCCTGCAACACCGAGGACAGGAATCGGCAGGTATTGCCACCTACGACGGGGAAACGGTGCATTGTTACAAAGAAATGGGCTTAGTTTCCCAAGTTTTTAGCGAAACTGTCCTTAAAACCTTGCCGGGTACTCACGCCGTCGGTCATACTCGTTACTCTACCACCGGTTCTAGCCGTCGGGCCAATGCCCAACCTGCTGTGATCGAAACCCGTTTAGGTAAACTTTCCCTAGCACATAATGGCAATTTAGTCAATACTTTTGAGTTAAGAAATGTATTGGAAAAGCGCGGTTGTGATCTCGTCACCACCACCGACTCGGAAATGATCGCCGTCGCTATCGGCCAGGAAGTGGATAGTGGCAAGGATTGGATACAAGCGGCGATCGATGCCTTTAGCTATTGTAGCGGGGCTTACAGCCTTGTTATCGGCACACCGACGGGAATTATCGGGGCGCGGGATCCCAATGGTGTCAGACCCTTAGTAATTGGGGTTTTGCAAGAAGAAGGCAATCCCCCCCGTTATGTTTTAGCTTCGGAAACCTGCGGATTAGATATTATCGGGGCCGATTATCTGCGGGATGTGCAGCCGGGGGAATTAGTTTGGATTAGTGAAGATGGCTTATCTTCGGTGGATTGGGCCATGAAACCGGAGAAAAAATTATGCGTTTTCGAGATGATTTATTTTGCCCGTCCCGATAGCATTGTCCACGAGGAATCTTTATATACTTATCGGGTACGTTTGGGGGAACAATTAGCCAAAGAGTCGCCGGTAGAAGCAGATATGGTGATGGGAGTTCCCGATTCGGGTATTCCGGCTGCGATCGGATTTTCGCGCATTTCTGATATTCCCTATGCGGAAGGATTGATTAAAAATCGTTATGTGGGACGGACTTTTATTCAACCAACCCAACACATGAGAGAGTCGGGGATTAAGATGAAATTGAATCCTTTAAAGGATGTTTTACAGGGAAAAAGAGTTATTATTGTTGATGATTCGATCGTGCGGGGAACCACTAGCCGGAAATTAGTTAAAGCTTTACGCGATGCCGGAGCAAGAGAAGTTCACATGAGAATATCTTCACCTCCGGTGACTCATCCTTGTTTTTATGGCATTGATACGGACAACCAAGAGCAGTTAATTGCGGCAACTAAATCGGTGGCCCAAATTCAGGCACAAATCGGGGTGGATAGTTTAGCTTATCTCAGTCACGATGGAATGTTAACAGCAACGAAGGAAGATCCGAAAACCTTCTGTACTGCCTGTTTTAATGGCGATTATCCGATTCCTGTACCCGATAATGTTAAGCGATCAAAGTTGATCTTAGAAACAGTTAAATAGCCTCAAGGCTAAATCCTCTGAAAACAATCGGCAATTTCCTGGGGAGTTAAAAGAGAATTAGGATAACCGGAAAGTTGTCCTAATTTTTGTGCTAATAAAACTGCTTGGGGTGGAGTTAGATAGGTTTTGGCCAAGAGATCGGTTTGATGATAAGCTTGCCGGATTGGGGCATCTAAAAGAATAGTTCCTTGACCCATAATAATTACTCTTTCGGCGTATTCTGGCATTAAATAGAGGTGATGGGTGATCACAATCACGGTTTTGCCCATCTGGTGTAATTGACGACTCACCTCTAAAATTGCCTTAGCTCCTTGGTAATCTTGGCCGGTGGTGGGTTCATCAAAGACCACTATACGCGGTTCCATGGCTAAAATTGCCGCAATCACTACCCGCGCTCGATCGCCCTTCGGTAAGGAGAGAGGATGATAGGATCGATATTCTAGCAATCCCATGGCTTCTAGACTTGCTTTCGTGCGTTGGGTAACGATTTCTGGAGGATAACCGAGATTAGTCAGGGCAAATGATACTTCTTTCTCGACAGTGGTGTTAAAAATCTGATTATCGGGATTTTGGGCTACATAACCGATCGAACGAGCTAAATCACTGACAGAAAAGCTACCGGTCGAACGTCCGTCAATCATAACTTGACCGGTGGTCGCCGAGAGAAGATTGAGAAAATGCTTGACTAAAGTGCTTTTTCCTGCGCCATTTTGACCGATAATCAGCAGATATTCCCCTTCGGCAATATCGAGGGACACATCCCGCAAGGCGGTAGTACCATCGGGATAGGTATGGCAGAGATTTTTTACCCTCAGTATGGGGTTTAAGGGGTCAGAAACCGACGATAAGGGAGGGGTTGGGGTTCTATGATGGTAAAAGGATTTAAGCTCGTTTAAACGGGCAAAACTGCGGTCTAGGGTGACAGGAATAGAATTTATCGCCCCGATTTTTTGATTGATCAAGGCAAAAGTAGTGGCCACTTGCGGGGGACGCAGGGCATTTTCCTGTAAAAGTTGTACTTGGGAGTAGATCTCTGCTGGGGTTCCCATGGCTTCGATCGCACCCTCCCTTAATAGTACCAGGCGATCGGCATATTCGGCCATTTCCTCGGCCGCGTGGGAGACCATCACAATAGTGACACCGAGATGGCGATTTAATTCCTTAATGGTGGCGAAAACTTCTTGGGCTCCCACCGGATCCAGTTGGGAGGTGGGTTCATCGAGAATTAACAAAGCGGGCTGAACTGCGAGAGCGGCGGCGATCGCTAATCGTTGTTTTTGTCCTCCCGATAGTTCCCCCGGCGATTTTTTTTCCATTCCCTCTAACCGGACTGCCGCTAAAACTTTGGGAATGCGCGCTTTAATTTCCTCTCGCGGTAGCCGTAAATTTTCTAGGGTAAAAGCGATTTCATTTTCTATCGAAGTGGCTAAAAGTTGCGTTTCGGGATCTTCAAATACTGCCCCCACATAGCGGGCCAAGGTGCTAACGGGATGGGTTAAAGTATCTAAACCGGCTACTGTTGCATAACCAAAAAAACGCCCTCCGTAAAATTGGGGGACAATACCGTTAAGAGTTAAACAGAGAGTAGTTTTTCCTGCACCTGTGGGCCCGATAATACCTAAAAATTCGCCTCGATGAATTGCCAAAGAGATATTTTTAAGCACTAGATTGGAGGATTCGGGATAAATATAGGAAACTTTCTCTAATTGGGCGATGATTTCCATTATCGGTGGGGAATAGAAGACGGGAGTGGGGTAGATAGGGAGATATTTTTCAGGGAAATGGGAGTTAGGGACGCTTCTATTTTTCGCTACCTCGATCGATGAACTTGATTATCACACAGGTGGCCCACTACTCTGTGATTTATCCTGCAATTGTACCAGTTACCCTTCGCCCGTTCGCAGAAAAACTTAATATTTTCACTCTTGACAAATTTGCTGTAAGGTGCTAAAGAAATCGGGGTAGGAAATGCCGGCCGCTTCAGCGCGATGGATAGTGGTGGGTTGACGGGAATTGAGGGCAGCGATCGCTAGACTCATGGCAATGCGATGATCGGTAAAACTGTCCACTTCCGTGCCGAATAGGCCTGTACCGCCGGTAATCTCTAAACCATCGGGTAATTCCCTTACTTTTGCCCCTAGGCGATCAAGTTGGGTGGCCATCACCGTCAGGCGATCGCTTTCCTTCACCCGTAGTTCCTCGGCATCCTTGATAATTGTCGTTCCTTGGGCAAAAACCGCCGCTACTGCCAAAATCGGAATTTCATCGATCAGACGGGGTATAATCTCACCAGCGATCGTGGTTGCCTGTAGTGGACTGGATTTCACCCGCAGATCCGCCACCGGTTCCCCCGTCACCACCCGTTGATTTTCGAGGGTGATATCTGCTCCCATTGCCTGTAAAACCTGTAAAACTCCGGTTCTAGTCGGGTTTATTCCCACATTTTCGATTAATAACTCGGAATTAGGCACAATTGCTCCCGCTACCAACCAAAAGGCCGCCGAACTGATATCCCCGGGTACAATCACCGTTTGTCCAGTTAAAGTGGGATAACCCGTCACCGTGACGCTATTAGTCTCCCCATCCACCTCAATATTTGCCCCAAAAGCGCGCAGCATCCGTTCACTGTGATCGCGAGATAAAGCGGGTTCCGTGATCGTGGTTTTCCCCTCCGTTAACAGTCCTGCGAGGAGAAGACAGGATTTCACCTGTGCAGAAGCGACGGGAGAATAGTAGTGGATCGGTTGCAGAGATTCCCCAGAAACGGCTAAAGGAGCCAAAGAATTGGCTTTTCTGCCCCAAATTTGCGCCCCCATTTCTTTGAGGGGTTTCACCACCCTGGACATGGGACGCGATCGCAGGGAAGCATCACCGGTAACGACAAAAAAACGGTCCCGATGACCGGCCAATAATCCTAACATTAAGCGGATCGTCGTGCCGGAATTGCCCGCGTCGAGGATTTCTAAGGGTTCCTCAAGATTGCCTAAACCCCTACCTTTGACGATCACTTTCTCGCTGTTGAGTTGGGAAATTTCCACACCCATGGCACGAAAACAACTAGCGGTACTGCGGGGATCTTCGCCCAATAATAACCCATGAATAACGGTTTCTCCTTCGGCGATCGCTCCTAACATCAGGGAACGATGGGATATGGATTTATCGCCTGGGATAGTGATTTTTCCCCGTAATCCCGTGATTTTACCCGGATCGATGACTAAATCTTGATGGGATTGAAGGGGGTTAAGGGTGACAATAGACATGATCGTTAGGCAGATGAAGACAAGCTCGATCTATTTTCCCCCTTTA
>NZ_JASJFE010000456.1:0-4541 GCF_030067735.1 Microcystis sp. M53598_WE2
ACGCGGATCGCGACTACCGTGGAAAACCAATAAGTAGGCTGAGGAGGTCTTCAAAGAAATCTTGCCAAAATAGTTTAGTTTTTAGCCTAATACATTTTCTCTCCCTTTAGGCATCAATGCCCCTGATATTCTCAATTTAGCTGGTAAGCGGGAAAACGTCCCCATTAGCCCCAAGTGCTACCATTTTACGGGATGTAAAGTGTGAGCAAATCAGCCCGCTGGCTTGAGTTAGCCTAGATATTGAGGTATAACCTAATTAATCGCCCAACTTAGTCAACGAGGCAGTTAACGTGAAAGTGGAAACAGACAGTAAACAATTACCCTCCTACGAACAACCACCCTTGATAGAAGTGGTAAAATTACCCACAGCTTTATCATCAGAATCTTGCCGGATAGACGCAGCAGAAGATGATGATGATGAACTAGATTGTCGGGGAGTTTTTGTAGTTTCTCATCAACCGAAAATCTTATTTTCCGAAGAAGTGAACATTAAATCTCAGGAAAAATCCACTTGGAAACCTTGTGTTGTAATTGATAATTATCGACTCGAAGATGATAACTAATGACCTTTGGTATGAGGCGGTAGATGCAAATGTTGAGTTGACCCAAGGGGATATTATTCTTAATTGTCCTGTGGTTCGTTGGGCTTCTAAATCTGTTGAGGTAAGCAATCAAACAGAAATTGAAACACTTCGATCCTTAGTGGAAGTAGCTGAGATTGATCTGGTTGTTATCACCCAAGGCTGCGACTTAGAAAACAAGAAAGTCAATAATGTCATCCTTTGCCCTCACCTTGCTCTCAGCCAATATCAAGAAAATTGGGAACAGGCCATGAACAATATGAAACAAAATCCTACGGCCAAGGCCTGGGGGAGATATTGTGATGATATTAAAAATGGTTATATATGGAATCTTTCTATGCTCAACGAAGGAGAAATCGGCGACCTAAAATTAACTCATCGAATAGTTGATTTTCATGATGTGTACACTTTACCGAGGACTTTTTTGGAATCCTTCTTGCAAAATAAACAGCAACCTCGACTTCGTTTACGTCCTCCCTATCGTGAACATTTATCTCAAGCTTTCGCTAGATTTTTTATGCGAGTTGGTTTACCTACAGGAGTAAAAAAAGTCTGGTAATAGATAAATCACCTTAACTTTTACCAATAACTACCTATATTGAAAAATTGGTTTTTTGACGATTGGATGAATCAGATTCTTTTCCTAGCCACAGTTCCAGTTTTGTTGGTGATTTGGTTCACTTGATAACGAATTATTGCGATCGCTTGCCAGGAACTAATTTTCAGCGATAATCTAAAGTCAGAGTCCATCGGGAGATAAGATCATGAACTTTCGTCTAGTTCTATTTTCAGGCCTTGTTACCGCTTTAGTCGGGGCAGGTATCGGTTATGGCATTAGCCGCATTGAACGCAATCCCAGCCAAGTCAACTATAAAAATCCCTATAACTATCAAATCATCTATGGACGTTATTTTGCCGGTGCCGGGGCAGCCTTGGGCTTCTGTGTGGGCGCGGGTTTGCAAATGGTCAAAGAACTCAAAGAAGAAAGAGATAGAGAAATGGGCATCCTAGATGATGGCTCAGAATTCTAGTCTTTTGGGGCTAATTCCTCAAGAATGACGAATTGAACGTGATTAATCGCTAAATCGCCGATGGGAACTTGGGTTTTTAACACCGGTTGTCCTTCACTGAGCATTCGTTCAAAGGGGATATCTTTGGCAATTTCCGTGTGATACCAAGCTAAACCCATAAAGAAACGATTGGGATAGGGACCGCCTTCAAAAATATCATCGGGATTGGACTCCATGGGAACCCAACCGATAGAGGGAAGATAAAATTCCATCCAGACGTGATTGTAATCCGGTTCGAGGGGTAAATTACGTTCGAGGGGATGGGGTGGGCATTTATAGCGTCCTACCGTGCGACAGGCAATACCATTGAGACGACACAAAGCCAATAATAAACCCACATATTCGCCACAGGAACCCACTCCGCGCCGCAGGGCAATATCGGGGGTGTCGATGTTGGGTTTGATGCCGTAGGAAAGCTGATCATAGACGTAGTTACGAATACTATAAACTTTTCTGAGTAGATTGGTTTCCCGACCGGTCGCTTCTTCGGCAGCATTGAGGATAATTTCTGTATTCATAGCCAGATCATCATTATCGATCAAATAGCGATCGGGAAAATCGGCGGGTAAGGGGGGTAAATCTTCGCAATCTTTGGGAGTAATTTGGTATTTAATTCCCCACACTTCTAAGACCACTTTCCAACCAAAAATATGACGTTGTTTGGCGGTTATTTGCTTGAACTTAAATACTGCCACCCGCTGCCCGTCTTGAATTTCTTCAGTAAAAGGCAATCCCACCGCTTCGACGCTGCGAATTTTTTGCCGCGGTGTTTCTAGGGGTAAAGCGATGCGCCATTCCACATCTTTTAGTTCGATATTATATAGAGGTTCCAATTCCTCGACGTAGGATAATTCAATCAGATAACCATTAGAAAGGGCGTATTTTTTAGCGGGATCGTAGTGAAAATATAGAGGATGGACAAAAGTACGCGGACGATAACTCAGTTCGTAAACCTGTTCGGAATTGGGATTATCGCGGATAAAGGGTTCTTGGAAAGCATAGGCCACATATAAGATATCCTTGCCACTGTTCGCATTGCGATAAAATGCTAATCCCGTCGGTGATTCAAAAGGAGTTATCATGCTAAAAAGCTGTTCTCCCGTGGCGCGATCAAGACAGTAAACCGTTTGTTCTAGGGTATCCGTTAACCAAAGTTCTTCCCCGCGAATGGTGATATTTTCGATGCCGATACCAGGCGCGTACAAACGAGTAATTTCCTGTCCCGATTGGCGATCTAATATAAATATTTGTCCAGAACGTTGACAAGTGACATAAATTGTGTTACCAGTTACGGCGACTCCGTTAGCGGTGTAGGGAAGACGGGTAAAAAATTTCGGGGTAAAATCTTCGAGAGTGCAGCAGTAGAGATTTTCGCGGGTAGTAAACCAGAGGTTATTTTGATCATCGATTGCCAATCCCGTCGTCCCGACGAATTCTTGCCAGCGATGGGAATTAAGTACAGTTGTATGACCAGTATCGAGGGCAATTTGGTATAAATAGCCGTTTTTTGCGTCGATAGCGATTAATTTGTTATCTTGAAATACAATTCCGTGCAGGGCCGTGGCGCTAATCGGGCGAATCGTTTGACGATGGGAGGGAAGACTGGCAGGATCGAAAATCATAGGAGGAAGCGAAAAGGGAGGGTGTTTTTAGGTGAATAAAACAGCAATTCTTCCCACGATAGCAAATTTTATCGCCCTTGAATGCTCGTAATGAACTCCAATTCCGAAAAAAATGTCAAGAATTGTCACCTATAGTCCCTCTCATACCCTTGTACCTACCTACGAGTGTTTCAATCGTTGCAGTTATTGTAATTTTCGCAGGGATTTAGGCACTGATGGCTGGTTAAGTCTAGACAAGGCAAAAGAGATTTTAACTGCTTTGCAGGGTTCGGAAATTACGGAAATTTTAATTCTTAGCGGGGAAGTTCATCCTTTAGCAGCCAATCGAGAGTCATGGTTTCGGCATATTTATAATTTGGGAGAATTGGCTTTAAATATGGGTTTTTATCCCCATACCAATGCGGGGATTTTAACTTTTGCCGAGATGGAAAAACTGAAAAATGTCAATCTATCTATGGGCATAATGTTAGAACAAATGACGGTGACTTTATTAGATACCGTCCATCGTCATGCCCCCAGTAAAGTGCCATCCCTGCGCTTAGAGCAGTTACAATGGGCGGGAGAATTAGGAATTCCTTTTACCACGGGTTTATTATTAGGAATTGGTGAAACAGAATGCGATCGCTTAGTAACCTTAGAAACTATTGCCACTATTCATCAACGTTGGGGACATATTCAAGAAGTGATCCTACAACCCTATAATCCGGGCAAAAGGGAACAGTGGCAAAATAATCCTTTTGATCTGCAAAAATTACCCGATCTGGTTAGACAAGCTAGGGAAATTTTGCCCCCAGATATTGTCATTCAAATTCCCCCGAATCTAGTACCCGATCCTCTTTTTCTCTTGGATTGTTTAGCGGCAGGAGCGCGGGATTTAGGCGGTATTGGCATTATCGATGAAGTTAATCCCGATTACCTCCATTTACACCCCGATAAATTAAAGGAATTTTTAGCAGTTTATGGCTGGGAATTAAAGCCGCGTCTGCCAGTTTATCAGTAAACATTAATCAGGGAAAAGATAGCACTGTTAATGCCATTTAACACTCCTTACTTAATACCGCATAATTGATTATTATTCATTCTTAATTCTCCTGACGACCGACGACCGAGGCTGCATCTCATTTTTGTACATCTACCAATTGGGATTTTTACGGGGAAACTCTCGGCTAAGATCGGGTATTACTTCCGATTTTATCACTCAATCCAAGCTTTTGGGGGGTTCTACCCCCCAAACCCCCCGTTGGGGGCGTGGCGCCGCCCCCAAACCC
>NZ_JASJFE010000812.1:0-5632 GCF_030067735.1 Microcystis sp. M53598_WE2
GTTCCTCCCGATACCGCTAGACTTTTCACAAAAGGTTGACTAGCTGCTAATAAATTATACTGGGGATCTAAAGAGCGGGCAATCCCATCCAAAGTGGTGACAGATTTAATAATAAAAGTCATTTGGGGAGGTAAGCGAAAAGGTTGCTGTTTAAACATTAAATACACTTGATCGCTAATTTGTTCAAAGGCCCTCACATCTACTGGTTTATCGCGAAATTCATCTAAGAGAAACTGCACGATATTTCGCACGGGTTGCAGCTCTCTAACGGGTTCAATTAACCCCATATACATCAAGGTTTTTAAGACTGTTTCCGTATCCTTTCTCAAGATAGCGAAAAAGGTTTCAATCATTTGATCTTTAGCGACGGACTTTAACTCGAACATCGTGCCGAAATCGTAGAAAATTAACTCCCCTTCCTGACTGACTGCCATATTACCCGGATGGGGATCCGATTGAAAAAAACCATCCTGTAATAGTTGTTTGAGATAGGAACAGATCCCCAGTTGAATAATCCCATCTACATTAATACCGTTAGCTAGTAAAGTCTCTCGATCATCCACTTTAATCCCCGGCACATACTCCAAAGTTAATACCCTGCGGGTGGTATATTGCCAGTAAACTAAAGGGACTTTTACTTGAGGATAATTCTTAAAATTTTCCCGAAAGCGATCTGCATTTTTACCCTCATGGATATAATCGATTTCTTGAAAGAGTAGCTCAAAGAATTCTTGGTAGATAGCTTCTAAATTATATTTTTTCACCACGGGGAAAATATTTAACCAACGGGTGAGACGATGCAACACTTCAAAATCGAGATTAAATAGTCCTTCTAGATTCGGTCTTTGTACCTTAATAACGACCTCTTCCCCACCTAATAACCGCGCTCGATGCACTTGTCCTAAACTGGCACAAGCGAGGGGAGACACGCTAAAACTTGCAAATAAATTATCTAGGGTTTGTCCTAATTCTGTTTCAATAACTCGGATCGCTTCTTGACTATTAAATTCGGTAACTCGATCCTGTAATTGGGTTAATTGTTCGATATATTCGAGCGGAATTAAATCTGCTCGCGTCGATAAAGATTGCCCAATTTTAATAAAAGTTGGTCCTAAATTCATGAGGCGATCTACTAACCATTTCGCTCTCCTTTGCCGTTTTTTGCCCCTATTAGCCCCCGTTAAACGATCCCAGAGCAAAAAAGTCAAAAACTGCATTGTAAAGCCAAATATCTCCAATTGACGAACAATCGGCGCTCGCAAGCTTTGCTGCCAATGTAAAGATTTGGGGGAATCAAAAGGAGTAAGCATCAGTTATCAGTTATCAGTTATCAGTTATCAGTCTTCAGTCTTCAGTTATCAGTTATCAGCAAAACCGATCTACAGCGTTTCTCGTCAAGGTGACGTATGAATTAAACCTTGCCGAAGTAAAAACTCCAGTCGCAAAAATGCACCTCATCTATCTGAGAAACGCTGTCAAGTGTTACCTTCCCGTTTCAGAATTCGCAGGTGAAAATCCTGATTTTCAGCTTTTAATCTCTGCGACTAGGTAAACCGAGATCTACCGCTAGACGATGACTGCAAGCAAAACCAGAAAAGGCCACCGCGTTTAATCCTTGACCCGGGAAGGTACTATCTCCCACACAATAAAGATTAGGAATAGCTGTACGATTAAAAGGCATTCCTAATAAACCTAACAGTTTTCTTCGCGGTATTGGGCCGTAACTGCCATCGATTCTATTCAAAAAGCGGCGATGGGTGCGAGCCGTGCCAATTTCGATATAATCTAATCCTGTATCTAGTTTGGGAAAGAGTTTTTTCAGGCGCTCGATGAGACGATGAGCAGCGGCCTCTTTTTTCTGTTGATATTCTTGGGGGGGCAGTTTTTGCCATTGATCAATCCAGCTAGGGGTGAAAGCATGAATGATATGATGGTCCGGGGGTGCGAGGGAGGGATCGAGTAAGGTAGGAATAGAAACAAAGATAGTTCCCTGTTCTGCTTCCATATTTTCCCAATCTTCTAGTAAAATATGGTGACATTCGCTTCCTGATGGTAATACATCGGCCTTAACTCCCAGATGCAAACTCAGGAAACTGGGGGATTTTTGATAGCGTTTTTGCCATTTTTTTTCGCTGCCGGGGAGAGATTCCGGGGGGAGTAGTTTCTCGAAGGTATCCCAACGGGTGGCATTAGAAACAATCTTTTTAGCGTAATATTCCTTACCATTGGTCAATCTTACCCCGATCGCTCGTCCTGCATCTAAAATAATCTTATTCACTCTCGCTTGATACTGGATTTCACCACCAGCTTTTTCCAATCCCGCGACTAACTTGAGAGCAATCTGTCCCACTCCCCCCCGGGGATAGTTAATTCCCCCGTAATGGCGATCGCTAAAGACCATTCCCGCGTTAATCATCGGAGTGCGATCGGCGGGTACTACCGACCAACAATAACATTCCATGTCGATAAATTTCAATAATTTCGGGTCTTTAATATATTTTCTGGCCACATCTCCCGCATTTTGGGGTAAATACTTGACCAATCCCAAACAGGATAAAGGATGCTGGAAAAAAACCCTAGTCAGATAGCGGGGTTCTTCCAGCGATAGTAAATCCATACTATTGAGGCAATTAAACACCTGCCAGCATTCATCGTAAAAGCGCCGGATACCGGTTTTTTCTGCGGGAAAATGGCTAATTAATTCCTGTAAAAATTGTTCGTAGTCGCGATGAACTTTTAAGTCTAATCCGTCCGGGAGATGATAATGGATCTGGACGGGATCGGCAATGGTTTCGATACTCATATCCACCGCTGCCAAAGCCTTGGTTAAGAGGTTAGTCGTCCCCTTTTTGCCAAAACCAAAAATCATCGAAGCACCCACATCAAAACGATAACCCTCTCGTTCAAAATAACCTGCGCTGCCCCCCGGAATCAGATAACTCTCTAAAACTAAGACTTTTGCCCCTTTTGCCGCTAATTGCGTCGCTGTCACCAATCCCCCGATTCCCGACCCAATCACGATCGCATCGTACTGATTACTCATAACTTTAGTTGATAAATTTTTGTGTCAATTCTTGATTGTAACCTTGACTAGCGGTGATTTATCGGCTAGTTTGCGGGAGCAGAAAATTTTTGGGGAGAGATGAAAAGTTGGTAAAAGGAAAAAAGTCTTGACAAATCCCGCCACTTGACATAATTGGATTTGGGTGATATCATCTCCGGAAAGACAGGCAGCGCTACTGTTATAAAGAATATTGGCTCTTCTTGTTTCTGTATGGAAGGGAGAAGAATAGGGGTAATTTTCTAGAAATATATTCTTCAAAGCCTTGCCTAGCAAGACTCGTCCGAATAATAAGCACTGATTATCGCACAAAGTCGAGAGGAGCTAAGTAAATTTACCTTAAGATTAATTAATCAATTAGATAATGTATAGAAAACTGGCCAACAAAATCCTTAAATTAGCTAATTCCCTATCTAGGTCATCGAAGCGATCTCTTTTAATTGTCACCGATTGCCTTGTTTTTTGTCTAAGCATCTATCTAGCCTTCTCTCTCAGGTTGAATCTGAGCCTAGAATATCAGGAAATTAGACCTTTTTTCGGGGAAATACTCAGCTTAATTGCGATTAAAGTTCTAGTTTTCTATCTCAGAGGTATTTACCGTCCTGTAGTACGTTATACAGGATTAGAGTTTCTTTCCTCCGTACTGCAAGCGGTTCTCTATAGTTCAGGGGTTTTAATCAGTCTGGCCTACTTTCAAAGGGATGCCTTTTTGCCGCGTTCAGTCCTGATTATCGACGCATTGTTAACCCTAGTATTGGTTATTGGGGTGAGATTGTTGATTCGTTCTGTCTTTCACCGTCTGAATATTTACGTCAGTAGTGTCGATAGGGAACCGACAATTGTTATCTATGGTGCCGGGGTTGTGGGTCGTCAATTAGCACGTTCCCTACAAAATGACCCCCACTATCGTTTATTGGCCTTTGTTGATGATAATCCCGATTTGCAGCAGCGAGTTATCCAAGGCATTAGGGTTTATTCCCCCTCTCAATTGGCACTACTGCACCAAAAACGGGCCTTTGACTGGGTTGTTCTCGCTATTCCGAATGTAGCCAAGGCCAAAAAGCGGCAAATCATCGAAAGTCTAGAAACTTTACCCATCGTCATCAAAACCGTCCCTCCCCTCTCAAAAATTTTATCGGGAGAAGCGGCCATCAATCAGATTCGCAGTGTCGATGTCTCGGAATTATTAGGACGGGAAGAAATTCTACCCCATCCCGAACTTTTGGCAAAAAATGTCACGGGTAAAGCGGTGTTAGTCACCGGGGGTGGTGGTTCCATCGGTTCGGAATTATGCCGACAAATCGCCTTCCTCAAGCCAAAATGCTTGGTAATCTACGAATTAAATGAGTTTTCCCTCTACAAAATCGATCTCGATTTAAGCGAAAATTATAGCGATTTACGCAAGTATGCCTATTTAGGCAATGTTCTCGACCGCAATCATCTGGCCCGAGTCATCCAACAACACCAGATTGAGACAATTTATCACACGGCCGCCTATAAGCACGTTCCTCTTGTGGAAGCCAATCCTAGTCAGGGGGTTTACACTAATGTTTGGGGTAGTTTAAATGTCGCTCAGACCGCGATCGAGAATTCGGTTAGTAATTTAGTTCTTATTTCCACTGATAAGGCCGTCAGACCGACTAACATTATGGGGGCCAGTAAACGCTGTGCTGAGTTAGTTATACAAGCTTTGGCCGCTTTACCCGACACTTCCACCTGTTGCGCTATCGTCCGCTTTGGCAATGTTCTTGATAGTAGCGGTTCCGTGGTGCCGCGTTTCCGGGAACAAATCGCCCAACGTAAGAATATTACCCTCACCCATCGCGATATTATTCGCTATTTTATGTCTATTCCCGAGGCGGTGCGTTTGGTTATGCAAGCAGGAGCCATGGCCCGAGGGGGTGAGGTATTCCTCTTAGATATGGGTGAACCGGTAAGAATTTACGATTTGGCCCTACAGATGATCCGTTTAAGTGGCTTGGAATTAGGGCAAGATATCGATATTGAAATCACAGGATTAAGACCGGGGGAAAAACTCTACGAAGAATTATTAATCGATACCGATAAAGCTCGTCCCACCGATCACCCAAAGATTTTTTGCGCTAATGAACACTTTCTTGCTTGGGAAAAATTGCAAATCAAATTAGAGCAACTGCTTAATTATATTCAAGTTAATGACCGTCAGGGCTTAGTTAAGTCCCTACAAGATTTAGTTCCCGAATACCGGCCTCCGCAGCAAATGGCCGGTCATTTGTCAAGTAAAAAGTGAAAAAGAGGAGTTTTAGCGAGTGCATCCCACATTTGCAGAAATACCGACAATTAGCAATTATCAGTGACTCTTAAATTAGTACAAAAATATGAACAATCGCGTGTAAGCATCCCACCGAAAAACTAATGCGCTCCGGGGTTTGGGGAGTAGAACCCCCTAAAGATTGGGATTGAGTGATAAAATCGGAAATAACGCCCAGTTTTAGCGGAGAGTTTCCCTTTCAAAATCCCAACTCAGTAGATTGACAAAAATTGAGCTGCGGCCTCAGTTCTAATCACCGATCACTGAAATCCCTAAAATTA
>NZ_JASJFE010000545.1:0-8604 GCF_030067735.1 Microcystis sp. M53598_WE2
GCATATTAGCGGCGGTTCATTTATCATCAGAATTACGGGAAAAAATTCTGCAAGAAGGGTTTTATGTGGCTCGGATTCATGACCAAGTATTTGAATTGGATATTCCCGATAATTTTCAACCTCGACTTTATTAAAAATTTAGATATAATACTAAATCCTGTTATTAAATGATTATTTATTCTCCCCTTTGACTTTTGCCTTTTGCATGAGTGCCTCTCCTGATATGTAGCCCATACTCAACGGATTTAGTACAAGGCAAAGTCGTCCTAAAAGGACAGGGTTTCAAACCGAGGATTTGCGGTGATACAATAAAGTTAGGCCAAAATGCGATCGCAAGAGATAAAGCATGGTTCAAGCACCCATCGAACCCCAACTTTTCTATCCTGACTCCGACGGTAAACCTATGGCCGACAACACAGTTCAATATCGCTGGATTGTTCGCTTGGTTGCCAATCTCAGGTATTTATTTAAGGAGCAAACCGTCTTTGTCGCTGGGGATTTGCTCTGGTATCCCCAGCAGGTAACTGTACCCCCCGCTCCCCGTCAAGCTCCCGATGCCATGGTAGTTTTCGGCCGTCCACCGGGTGAGCGCGGCAGCTATA
The DNA here is from genome assembly GCF_030067735.1 of Microcystis sp. M53598_WE2. Lineage (NCBI taxonomy): Bacteria > Bacillati > Cyanobacteriota > Cyanophyceae > Chroococcales > Microcystaceae > Microcystis > Microcystis sp. M53598_WE2. The sequence continues at coordinate 603 of NZ_JASJFE010000545.1, forward strand.
AACAATGGGAAGAAGACAATATTGCCCCCCAGGTAGTGTTTGAAATCCTCTCTCCGAGCAATAGTGCCAGGGAAATGCTCAAAAAGCAGTCTTTCTATCGGGAGCATGGGGTATTAGAAATGTTTTTCTATGACCCAGACTCCCATGATTTCTGGGGATTGGTGCGGGCCAATCAGCAAGAGGATTTTTTCCCAGTAACGGCCTTGAATTTTCCTTGGACTTCCCCAATCCTAGGGATTCGGTTTGAGATGTTTGAAGAGGGTTTAGAGGTCTTTTATCCCGATGGGGAACGATTTAAAGACCCTGAAACCCTCTTTGAGGAACGCAACCAAGCACAACAAGAACGCAACCAAGCACAACAGGAACGCGACCGCGCTTTTGCCCGATTACGCGAATTGGGCATTGACCCGACACAGTTGTGACTATAATTAATCTTCCGCGGAGATACCGTCATCTTCCACCACCGCTTCGGTGATAGGAGAGGGCGGAATTTCCGTTAAGGGAGATAAATCGGCAGGGGGGGCCACCACGCGATCGAGTTTTAGGGTTAAATAACGAATAACCTCATCACTTAAACGCATGGCCCGTTCCATGGGGGCGACTTGTTTGCCGCTGGCCTGATAATTCATCTGCACATAGACACCATCATTGAGTTTTTTGATGGGATAGGCCAGACGTTTTTTACCCCACACCTTAACTTGAATGTCTGTGGCGCTGTGTTCGGTAATCAGAGTCCGATAACGTTCCACTTGTTGCTGAACGACTTCTTCCCCTAAATCGGGACGGAGAATGTAAAGAGTTTCGTAGTTATTGCTCATCTCAGAATCCTTATGGACTAGAAGGCTTCTTTGTCAAGACCGGAGGTTAATTGATTTTCATAACTCTCTAGCTTTTAATAAAGAAGCAAGGATATATGATCATACTACTATCCGAGAGTCGATCGCTAGTCATTCCCAGAAAAATATGGCGCAACGCTATGTACGAGTGAAACATCGTCAAGGACAAATCTTCTACGGACTGTTACAGCTAAACCGTAGCGTTGCCGTCTTTGATGCCCCTCCCTGGCAAGGAGGGCAACTAACCAAACTAGAATTAGAACCTGATAGCTACCAACTATTAGCCCCCTGTTTCCCGTCGAAAATTATTGCCGTGGGCAAAAATTACCGCGCCCACGCCGCCGAGATGGGAACACCTGTACCGGAAGAACCGCTTTTATTTCTCAAGCCACCGACGACAATTATCGCCGATGGTGAAACGATTTTTTATCCGCCCCAATCGGAAAGAGTGGATTATGAGGGAGAATTGGCATTAATTATGGGAGAAACCGCCAAAAACTGCACCACAGCCCAAGCCAGAAGCAAAATCTGGGGTTATACCATTGCTAACGATGTCACCGCTAGGGATTTACAGAAAAAAGATAGCCAATGGACGCGGGCGAAAGGATTTGACAGTTTTTGTCCCCTCGGCCCCTGGATTGTCCGGGAATTGAGTATCGGGGCGCAATTAACCACTTTTCTCAATGATGGCAGCGAACCCAAACAAAGCAGTTATCTCAGCGATATGGTCTTTCCTCCCGATGTCTTGGTGGCTTATATCTCTCAAGTGATGACCCTGCTGCCGGGGGATGTGATTTTAACGGGAACTCCCGAAGGAATCGGACCGATGCAGGTGGGGGATAAGGTTCGGGTGGAAATAGAAGGCATCGGGGTTTTGGAAAATAGCGTCATGGCAGCAGAAATCAATTAGCGATAATTAACAATCCTAGCGAATACGGCGGGGTCTAGACTCGCCCCACCGACTAAAGCCCCGTTTATCTGCGATTGAGCCATAATTTCATCGATATTATCGGGTTTTACCGAACCACCGTACTGAATGGTTACTTCGGGATTGTCTAATTGTTGCCGAATCAAACCGATAACGCGGTTGGCTTCCTCGCTTTCGCAGGTTTCCCCCGTGCCAATCGCCCAGATGGGTTCGTAGGCGATAACGAGGTTTTTTTGGTCAACATTGACTAAACCCCCTTGAATTTGCTTGATAATTACCTTTTCCGTTTCTCCAGCATCTCTTTGGGCTTTACTTTCTCCCACGCAGATAATTGGGGTTAAACCTTGTTTTTGGGCAGATATGACCCTTAAATTGACGGTTTCATCGGTTTCGCCGAAATATTGCCGGCGTTCACTGTGACCGATAACCACATAGTGAACCCCAATTTCGGTTAACATATCCGCCGAGATTTCGCCCGTATAAGCCCCCGATTTTTCCCAGTGGACATTTTGCGCCCCCAAGCGAATACGACCACCGTGGAGGGTTTTAGAGAGGACAGCTAAAGCTGTGAAAGGGGCGCAAAGAACCACTTCTCGGTCGTCGGGGGTTTCCTCTAGATGGGATTTAAAATCTTGCAAAAACTCCAAAGCTTCTCTCTGGGTTTTGTGCATTTTCCAGTTACCTGCAATAACAACTTTCGGCACAGCTTAATTAATTTAGTAGATTTGATAATTTATGGTACATTTTACTGTAAGCCTTTTTGTTACCCTAAGCAAGATCACCGATAATCGCTGTTTGTCGTGAACAGATTTTTTTAATACTTTTATACTAAATCGGGTTATTAAAAACTGATTATTTATTCTCCCTTTTGCATGAGTGCCTCTCCTGATATGTAGCCTATACTCAACGGATTTAGTATTACCTGTACCTATGCCCTAATCCCCTACCAAATCCTCATGCGAACCTTAGCAATCGGCGATATTCATGGTTGCTCGAAAGCTCTAGATCACTTACTAGAGATCGTCAACCCCAAACCGCAAGATACTTTAATCACCCTCGGTGATTACGTTAATAAGGGCAGAGACTCGAAAGGGGTGATCGATCGCCTGATTTCCCTACATAAACAGGGAAATTTGATTCCCCTCAAGGGTAATCACGAGATTATCATGCTGCAAGCCCGTAATAACCCCCTCAAACAGCGTCTCTGGTTAGAAAAAGGCGGTAAAGCCACCCTCAAATCCTATAGTGAAGGCCACCTAATTAAAATTCCTGAATCTCACTGGGATTTTTTAGGAAAAGTCTGTATAAATAGCTACGAAACTGCAAATCATTTATTTGTTCACGCTAGTCTCGATCCCCATCTACCCCTAGCCAGACAACCAGAATACAAACTCTTTTGGGAGAAATTTCAATATCCCGCCGCCCATAGTTCGGGAAAAACCATGATTTGCGGCCATACCAGCCAAAAAAGCGGGAAACCGATTAATCTCGGCCATGCCATTTGTATTGATACTTGGGCCTACGGCCAAGGCTGGTTAAGTTGTTTAGATGTGGAAACGGGGAAATTGTGGCAGGTTAACCAGCGAGGAAATTTTCGGATTAGCCATATTCAAGATTATTATCGTCCATCCTCTCTAGGTCAGGACATTAAGGACGGTTCGCCGATTTTTGGCCGTTCACTCTTGTCGAGAGCGGCAGCAATAACATTTAAGGGCAAATAACTGGGGTAAACTCCCTCGCGAGCGCGTTTAATATCCGTTTCCTCTAGGGGAAGTTGGTATTTAATCGCAATTGCCTTGAGGATATCGCCGCGATCGATCACTCCCGCTACGGCGGAGGCTGGTGTTAACACCGTGATCATGCGGTCGGGGATGGTTTCCAATTTTTGCACCACCGTCACTAAGGGGGTTTTTTCCTCAACAGTGGCAATTTCCCCGAGGGGATGGGCAATATCAAGCAGTTGTTTTTCTGACCAGAAACTCCGCTCGATCGCCTGTAAATCTGCCACCCGAATTAATCCCCGATAACGCCCCTCGGAAGCGGCAAAATAAGCAGTATTGGCAGCCGCTCGGTCTAAAACGTATTCTTGGGCGAATTCCTGTAGGGTTTGATGGGCGTTTAAAACCCGCAAATTTCTGCTCATCACCTCTCCCGCTTGCAAATTGAGGAGACTTTCCTGTAAATTAGTTAAATTATCGTAGGCGCGGGCATTTCTGAGGATAAACCAGCCCATTAATCCTAACCAAGCACCCCCCACATCTGCCGTCAAGAGAACCAAGAAAATCCCCAAAATAATCCCTAACCAACCGATGAATTGACCACTGATCGCAGCCCAATGTAAACCCTTCCAGCGATCGCCGGTCGCTTGCCAGACCATTGCTTTGAAAATTTGACCCCCATCGAGGGGTAAACCGGGGATAAGATTAAATAGAGCCAAAAACAGGTTAATTATCGCTAAATGTCCGCATATATAAGTTAAATTGGCGTTTAAATAGGGTAAGTGACTGGCTAGGGATAAGAGACAAAACAGGAGAAAACTAACGGCGGGTCCAGCGATCGCTACTTGCAGGGCCTCGGGAGGAGTCCGAGATTCTCGATCGATCGAGGCCATACCTCCAAAGAGAAACAGGGTAATGGAATTGACCTCGATGCCTTGGGACCGGGCCATGAAACTATGACCTAATTCGTGGAGTAAAACCGAGATAAATAGCAATAAAGCCATGATAAAACCAAGTAACCACGCTAAAACAGAACTCTGGGCGGCCAGAGACTGAATTTCTGCATCAGTGGCATTGATCAAGGTGACAAAAGCCAGAATCAAAAACCACGAGGAATCAATATAGAGAGGAATGCCCAATAAAGAGCCGATTCGCCAATTTGTAGGCATAATTTTCAGTGGGGAAGTGGGGGAATGGGGAAGTGGGGAAATGGGGAATGGGGAAGTGGGAAAGTGGGAAATGGGGAAGTGGGGGAATGGGGGAATGGGGGAATAGGGAAATGGGGGAATTCAGCTAAAACCCGAAAACCCGAAAACCCGAAAACCCCAACACCCCAAAACCCGAAAACCCGAAAACCCTAACCCCTAACCCCTAACACCTGTCCCCTTTTAGGACATTTGGAAAATAAAAGTCATTTTGTCGCCTTTACCGAGGGAAATGCGATCGCCAGCCCGGAGACGATGACGATTGCCGGGGGGTAGGGGAGTGTGATTAACGTAGGTTCCGTTAGCGCTGCCGCTGTCTTCGAGGTAATAGAGGCCCGCTTCGACGCGGATATCGCCATGAACCCGGGAGACGATATCAGAATCGGGAAAACCGGAAACATCGATATCGGGGGGAATGCGATCGTTAGGTTTGCCGATATGAATTACCGATAGATGTAGGGGTAATTCAATTTTGCTATCGGTTTGCAGGTGCTGCAAACTAGCTATTTCCGTCTGTAAGCGGGTGGCAGCCCGAACCGGTGGAGGGGCAACAGGAGGAGGTGCGATCGAGGCGACGGTGGGTGTAGGGACTGGTGGGACGGGTTCAGGTTCCGATTCGGGTTGGGCTGCCACCATGGGAACGGAATTAGGCTGTAAATTGTAGCCACACTGACCGCAAAAGGTGGCATCAGTTTGGATGGTTGCCCCACAACTAGGACAGGAAGACATCCGCGGCAAGGGAGTGTAACAGGCCTCGCATTGACTGGCCTCATCGGGGTTAGTATGTTCGCAATTAGGACAAACGATCATTTTTAAGGAAAAAGTAAAAAGTAAAAAGTAAAAAAGCAGATTAGGGGTTGGGGTGTTAGGGTTTTGGGGTTTTGGGGTGTTGGGGTGTTAGGGTGTTGGGGTGTTGGGGTTTTAGTTGAATTCCCCCATTTCCCTATTCCCCTGTTCCCCTATTCTCTAGACAAAAGAGGAACCAGCGGCCGCATCGAGCAACCAATATAATTCCCCGGCCGAGGGGTGGATGAGACGGGAAGGATAGGAGAAAGAGTCACCATAGGCAGAGAAAATCTCATGTAGAGCGGGGCGTTTACTTTCGCCGGCAGCGATAAAGATCACACAACGGGCCTGATTGATCAGGGGAACGGTAAAAGTTAAGCGGGGATTGCCGTCTTTCTCGCCGACGGTGATACAGCGATCGCTCACCGTTAAAGCTGCCGTGTGGGGAAAGAGAGAGGCGGTGTGACCATCATCGCCCATTCCCAATAAAATCAGGTCAAAAACGGGAAAATCGGGAGAATTGACCCCAAACCATTGGCGGAGATGATCATCGTATTTTTGGGCGGCCAGCTGGGGATCGGGGTCATCCGTGGGCATAGGATGAATATTAGCGGCCGGGATCGGTATGCGATCGAGCCATGCTAACCGGGCCATGCGTTGATTACTGTCAGGATGATCGGGACTAACGTAGCGTTCATCTCCCCAGAAAACGTGAATTTTTGACCAGTCGAGGGGTTGAGAGGATAAAGCTTCGTAGAGAGGTTTCGGGGTACTACCGCCGGACAGAGCGATGGTAAAATAGTCCTGTTGTTCGAGGCTGGTTGTGATTTTTTCCAGAACCAGTGCCAGAGATTTTGCGATCAGAGCTTGTTTATCAGCTAAAACTTCCACCAATTTCTGCATGGGTTTTGTTATCAACTCAGGGGGCTGTCTTTACTATAGGCTAACCATTCAGGACTCATCTGAGAGCTTGGGAAAATTTTATTCTTTGACAGCCTCTGTCTTAGGTAAGAGATACGGGGGGAAAACCTCGTCTGAGAGCTTGGGAAAATTTTATTAGACCTGCTGCAAAAGTAAGTTATCGAGGCACTATCGGGTTAAAATATCTAAAAAAATGGATAAATTTGACATAATATTAGGTTTTATCGATATTATAGTTTTCTATTGTCTTTTTTCTGCTCCTGACGACCGTCTCCTATCGACCGTCTCCTCGCCTAACGGCAGATTTTGGATTTTTGCAGGAGATCTATTCTTTGACAGGGATAAGTTTACCGATGCCATATTGAGGTAATATTTCTAGAGTCGATTCTCGAAGGGGGTTGACAAGCAGAACGATTTGACATAGGGTTTAGCGGGGGGTTGAGCGAGAGTTAATTAGAAATTGCAGTTTGTCAGAGTGCCTCTCGGCAAAATCCTTCTGGGAATCCCCAGCGAGAACTTTTAAACAGACTAGTCACTAACCCCGCCCTAAAAGGGGCGTGCCTAAACCAATTTAGGCGACGCAAGTAGAGACTACCGCATCGAGACACAATCTGGCACAGACCTCCGAATACTTCCCTAGTTCGGATTCCCTCTCAGCTTTATTGGTAAAGCGTTGTTAGACAAGACATCTTGATTGTGTTGCGGAAAGGGACTTTAACTTTACTCTTAAGGATTATCTCCATGCCAAGAGTTCCTGTTATCTCAAAAGACGGAAAACCGTTAATGCCCACCAAACCCAGTCGGGCCAGACGGTGGATTAAGGAAGGAAAAGCTATCGGTAAATTCAACGATTTAGATATTTTCTATGTCCAGCTAATCGATGAACCTTCCGATAGTAAAACCCAACCGATTGCTATTGCTATTGGTATTGACCCGGGGAAATTATTCTCTGGAATTGGTGTTCAATCCTCCCTTTTTACTCTTTGGAAGGCTCACTTAGAACTTCCTTTTAAACGAGTAAGAGAACGACTGGACAATCGCTGCTTAATGCGAAGAGGACGTAGAGGAAGACGGATTAACCGCCAACTTTCTTTTAATCTAAGAGCGCATCGACAAAAACGATTCTCAAATAGAAGAACAGGAAAATTAGCTCCCTCAATCAGAGCTAATCGTCAACTTGAACTTCGAGTCGTTTCCGAACTAACCAAAATCTATCCAATTACCGATATTTACTTTGAGTACATCAAAGCCGATATTGCTCTAACTTCTGGTAGAAAAGGAGCTAAGTCTGGAAAAGGTTTTTCGTCGGTTATGGTTGGACAAAAATGGGCAATTGAGCAACTGTCTCAATTGGCAACAGTCCATACTCGCTTTGGTTGGCAAACCTCTAATCTCAGAAAATATTTGCGACTAGAAAAGTCCAAAAATAAAGCAGAACAATCACCAGAAAGCCATGCTAACGATGGCATTGCTCTTGCCTGTTTTCAGTTTTTAGATTATTGGCCATTTCACAATTCTAATAGTCATGGATATGATTGGAAGGGTTCTGTTAAAGTAACAAACGCTCCCTTTGCTGTCATCAAACGTCCTCCTATTAGTCGTCGTCAA
>NZ_JASJFE010000360.1:0-4001 GCF_030067735.1 Microcystis sp. M53598_WE2
GGGGGAAAATTCCGGGACTTTTTCCCTGAAAATTAGGTAATTGACCACCTGAAAATCGGTAAAACCCCACACCCCACACCCCACACCCCACACCCTGCCCCTAGGAAAAGCTTTTTGCCGCAAACCCTAAATAGGATTGATTGGGATTGCTAAGGCTGGACGGGGTGGTTTTCTAAGCTTTTAACCACACTTTGATTCATTTGCCGCACTAATTGACAAAAATGAGCGATCGGTGGTATCTGTAGGCGATCGCTAGTGGTGACAAGGACTACCTGACGGGTGAGACGATGACTAAATTTACCATTGTTAAGATGGGGATTTTCGCTACTAGGGGAAGCAAGAGGACGAATGGCGAGGGTGGCATCGCTACGGGCCTCCATCAGGGCGGATTGGGGCAGAAGAGCGATAATATTACCCTGACGCACCACACCGCGAAAAGCATCGAGGGTGTTTAATTCCATGACGGTTTTCAGGTGGGCATCCTGACGGGAAAACCATTCTTGTACTAATCTTTGCATTCCGTAGCCGTCTTTGAAAACCACTTGCGGATAGGGGATTAATTCTGACCATGGCACTTCTTTGTATTGGGCGAGGGGATGATTAGCGGCCATGAGAATTTCGATCGCTTCTTGGTATAATACCTCGACCACCATCTCCGGGCTAGAGGTGAGAAAACGATTATTCATTACCAACGCCACATCTACTAAACCATCCCGCAGCACTTTTAAGGCGCGATCGCTGCCTAGGGCTGTAACTCTTAACTGAACTTCTGGGTATTCAGCACAAAATTTCGGCAAAATCGGCGGTAAATAGTGGGCGCACACGGAATGAATCGCCGCCACGCACAATTCTGGCTGTTTTCCTGCCTGTAGGTCGGTGATTTCCTCGTGAATATTCGTCCATTCTTGACAAATTCGTTTCGCCCGGGGCAGTAATTTCTCGCCAGCAATGGTTAATTTCGCTTGGGCGGTACGATGAAAAAGAGGTAAGCCCAAATCGGTTTCTAGGGATTGAATCTGGCGGCTGATAGTCGATTGGGTGACTCCACACTGGCGCGCGGCTTGACCAAAATTGCCCGTATCGGCTACGGCTAAAAAGGCTTGCAATTGCTCGATCCGCATTCTTTCTCGTTTTAATTACATTCCGTCATGACCTTATGACGATAACGAATTTTATTCTGACTTTTGGTAGAAATTGCTACCGTTTTCTCAGTTATCAGTTATTTCATCGGTCAGCCTTGAACTACTTCTCGCTCATAATTGGGCTGTTGAACTGTCTTTTTTCTGGCAGATTCAACAATCCTGATTTCATCAGAATATTTTCTACCTTGCTAGGGATTCCTAGGAATGTAATCTGGGATAAAGTTAAGTAGGTAGGTGTTAAAAGTTGTCAGAGTAACCTTTAGGGTGGTTGGGTTTCGCTTAAACAAGCGACTTGAGCTATTTTCGACCCGGTATTGTTGCGCTCAACCCAACCTACGAGCGATGCGATCGCTGCGCTTTTTTCTGGCTTGAGATTTTGAGTTTTACGGCAACTGCTTGAGTTTTTTTGAATTACCTCTTGACAATCAAGACAGTCGCTACGAGGCGATGCGATCGCACTTATCAACTTCAATGAATGAGTAAGGTGCGTTCCCAAAAGTCGCTCGGTGGAGTGGTAGAACTGACCTTAGGGAACGCACCCTACGGCTACGGCAATAGCGACCGCATTGCTGTTGCGATCGCTATGAACCTGAGCTAAAACAAGCTACATCACGCGTAGTTTTGCAATCACTGGACGATGATCAGATACACCTGAAGGCAGTGTGATGACCTGATCAACCCTGACATTTTGGCTGACGAAAATGTGGTCAATGGGAATTTTTAGAGCTTGTTTCCAATGATCGAGATGGGATAGCGATCGCGCTTCGTCAGTATAAAACCAGGTTGGATTTAGTCCATGCCCTAGATTGACACTGCGTAATCCTGAGTTAATGATAAAGTTGCGAAAATAAATCGACCAGGAGGTGAGGTTAAAGTCACCCATTATTACGGTAGTGATTGACTGCTGTGCTGCATAGGCTGCCAGGGCCACCATCGCCTGGTTACGATTGATAAAGTTAGGCATGGATATAGGGGCAAGGGGATGGGCAACAACAACCCGAATGGGGTGTCCTGTCACATTAACGCTTGCGAATAGGCTATGGTGGCGGGTTCCCAAGTTGTCAGTCGTCGCCTCTGTAATGGGATAGCGGCTAAATAAACTCAGTCCGCCTCCCGTTGCGCGGTAATAGTAAGGATAAAGATCCTGCACATTGTCTAGTAGCTCTGCTGCCTGCTCCTTGAACGGTTCAACTAACCCGAATACATCTACGGGATTTGCCCGAACCAGGTCAGTCACGGCACTGGTCTCCCATAGTTGGTAGTTGACGTTGTAGGTCATTACAGTCAATGGGAAACCACCAGTTCTAGCATCTCGCAACCTCGGAACATACCAAGTACCAATTGTGCTGGCATAAAACCCCAGTCCGACAGCTAACGTGATCATCAATTTCCAGCGCGAAGGGCGGAACTTGGGTAAAAACAGAGCCAACAGCAAGATCAAAGTCAAGCCCGCAAACCAAAGATAGCCTGTCCCCACAATCTCAAAAAACCATAGCTTATACCATACTCCAGGGGTGAAGCTGATTAGCAACAGGCTAAGTGCCATCGACCACAGCAAAATACTGGTCAGCATAACATCTATTGAAAATCCAATGACTTTGTCACCGGGGACTAACCAGATATTATACGAAAACTTTCCACACATCACCCCCAATACACATTTTTTAAAAAATCTTTCTCTATATTACTCTCAAATAGAGCGATCGCAAGAAAATTTCCCGACAACATGACAATGAGCCTGTTATGCCGATTAGCACATTTTTTTATGAACCCTCCACCACTACCAGAGCAGCGATCATACTAATGTAAGAAATAGATGATCTATCCCCAATTAAGTGCTAATCTGGCAGAGGATATTAGATTACCTAGACTTATCAACTTCAATGAATGAGTAAGCTGCGTTCCCCAAAATCTATCGGTGCAGTAGTAGGACTGACCTTAGGAAACGCACCCTACGGCTACGGCAATAGCGATCGCACTTATAATTTGCCTAAAATTCTTTTGGCAATTTGAGATGGAACTCGAATGGGCATAATACTGTTTAGTTCATTATCTGCTCCATCATGAGTTCGATAGAAGAAGGGTACATGAGCACTTAGCGTCGAATATTCAGAGCTTTTGGGAAAAGATTCAAGTTCTTCAGTTCTCACAATTTCATAGAAACTACTGCCGTCAATTGAAGGAAACTGACCAATCAACAGATATTTTTCATCATTATCTTCTACCTTGCAGGATGGAAATGAGTAGTAATTCCTGTATCCGGACTTCCTCTCTAAATCAATCGAGTCACCATTAAGACATTTGATGGTAATCCTTTCTAACCTCTTGTGCTCCTCCCTGTAAAAATCAAGACCATCCTCAAAAATTTCACCAGGATATCTCCTCTCAAGTTCATCACCTTGACTTAATAGATAATTCACAGTCTCAGGATATAAGGGATAGTCTTGAGTACCAGTCAACTTTGATAGGATGTACGCCGCTCTCTCCTGTGGAAGGGCACTGATTAAAAAGTCAACTAAATTCTGCTCTTCTTCTGTAGTTTCCGCATTATCAAGTGTTAATTCTAATTGTCGAAGAACTTCACCAATTAATCCATCAAGAGATACGCTCATACTACGACGATCTCTTAACTCACTGACTTCAAATGATTTAGTCTTTGATTTAGCCATGTCAAACCCTCTTTACATAATATAGTAGCTATGGTACTGGGAAAACAAAATCTCGAAAAGTGTTGAAGTGAGGATATTCGTTAAGAAGCCGTTGCGTTTGTGATGACATTGAAAAATTTAGAGATGTAGAATCAGATAGATCGGATACTTGGATAAAAAATTCATTTTTTGTTAGTGAAATTATCATACC
>NZ_JASJFE010000521.1:0-1250 GCF_030067735.1 Microcystis sp. M53598_WE2
ACTTTTTGCCGCATACCCTATTTAGGAGAAAACTGCTCGATTCAATAATTTGAGCCAAAACCCAATATTTTTAAAGACATCGGTGCAGTTTCCCGCAAGTATCGCTCATTTTTGATAGACAAAAGTTATTGCTGTCACCCCCAACACAACTTTACTGTCCCACTCGCCAAATTTTGATAGTATCGTCCTTACTCCCACTAGCTAAATAGCGGCCATCGGGACTATATACTACTGATTGAACTGAGTCAGAATGACCAGTTAGGGTTTTATAAAGAGATGGATTATCTACTAAACCAGAAATCAAAAATTGAGGAGTTACAGGAAATCTTTTATATTTTAAATAACCATAAACTTGCGTTATTCCTATCCCTAATAACAAAACGCCACCAAGAGCATTCATTCTATTTCTCAGATTATTATTTTTAACCGGTTGTGCTGGTGTTTTTTTGGGTACAGCCACGGGTGAAACTGGCGGAGAAGGATTAATCTTAGGAATAACCTGTGGTTGTTTTTGAGTTACAACAGGCTGCGGATTTGGTGGTGGAGATGTTATAGTAGGAGTTATAGGAGGTAACTTTAATTGCCTTTCAATCTCATCCAAACGCTGTAAAATAACCCTAGTATTAGCCGGTCTATTCTTGGGTAATCTTCCCATTAACTCGTCAATAAAATCCAACAATAACGGGTGAATATTTTCCGTTTCTTCTCGCCAAGCTAAAACATCATTAACCGCATCATAAATTTCTAAAGGATGTTTTCCGGTTAATAAATGCACAAAAGTTCGTCCTAAAGCATAAAAATCTGATTGAATCACCGCCTGGCTATGTTGTTGTTCATTGGGTGTATATCCGACCGAGGTAATACCTGTCACCTGTTGACCTTTTCCCTTTTGATGATAGGTTTGGGTTTCTTCCCTTGCTGTCCCTGCTGTCCCAAAATCAATTAACACCAACTCGCCACTATTCCGCAACATAATATTAGGGGGTTTAATATCTTGATGCATCCAATTCTGTTGATGAATTTTATCGAGAATTAAAGTAATTTCTCTCAGCCATTTTAAGGCTCGTTTTTGACTTAATTTATCATACTGCTTTAGCCACTGTTCTAAATTAATACCCTCCACTTTTTCCATAACTAAACAGTGTAATATTTTCCCTTCTCTCGTGGAATATTGAAAATAGGCATCCGCTCGAGGAACACCGGTGACATTTTGACGACTTAACTCTAATAAAACGTCATATTCCCGTTTA
>NZ_JASJFE010000932.1:0-1130 GCF_030067735.1 Microcystis sp. M53598_WE2
AGGGCAGAATGTACTATTAACTTTTCCCTAGAGCAAATGCTGAAAATTAGTTTTTATAAGAGTTCCCAATCTGTGCATATTATCGAGAATAAAAATTATGAGCAATACCAACAAACTCCAGTTTTTATTCCTGCTCAAGAATCTTTATCTTTTATGGAGGGAATGCTTAGTCTCTACGATAGGTATCAAATGACTTTTGATGAAACCTATCGAGATCTATGGTCACTGCTAGATTTACCTGTTATCCGGTCTGAAAATCTTCAGGAAAAATCTAAATGGGCGATGGAAGAAATTAAAAATATTTGTGGGGGAAAATTTATCTTTTATGGAGGAGGTAGGGTAAATTTTAAAGTCAAAAATATAGAATATTCTGTTAATGCAATCGCTGAAGGTTTTCGCAAGATGGGAGTATTATCTAGGTTATTAGAAACGGGTGCAATTCAACCGGGGATGAGTGGGACATTATTCTGGGATGAACCGGAAGGAAATATTAACCCTAAATTAATGAGGCTATTGGTAGAAATTTTACTAGAATTATCTCGTAATGGTCAACAAGTTATAGTGGCTACTCATGATTATGTTTTTTTAAAATGGTTTGATTTACTAATTGATGAAAAGAAAGATGATAAGATTACTTATCATAGTCTTTATCGGGAGCAGGAAAATAATCAATTAAGGGTTAATAGCACCCATGAATATCTAGAAATTTACCCGAACCCAATTGATGAAGCTTTTGAGGCTTTAATCAATAATGAAATAGATAAAACTATGGGAGTTTTGGGGAAATGAAAATTGAATGTGATGGCTTTGAGTTTGATTTTTCTAATGCTTTAGATGTTTTTATTTTTGATGAAAAAGAAACCAATAAACTTCATTATCATGGGTTAAGTCATGCGATGAAAGCAGTAGATATTATCGTTGAGTTGACCGATTTTTATTTGTTTATTGAAGTTAAAAATTTCCATAAACCCGAACAGTATCAAGACTCTAGCTATTTTAATAATTTGCGAGAAACTCTTAAACATAAATATCGAGATTCTTGGTTATATCGTTGGTGTGAAAATAAAATTGATAAACCGATTAAATATCTCTGTTTACTCGAATTAGATACTCCTCTTTTATCTCGTATG
>NZ_JASJFE010000401.1:0-3908 GCF_030067735.1 Microcystis sp. M53598_WE2
CGATCAAGTTTTCTAAGTCTAGCGCTTCAAAATTTTTCGCCTTGAGCAGTTCGATAGTTTCTTCTAACCAGAGAGAATCATCAATTTCGTAGAGAGTTTTTAAGTCTAGAATAACAGTCATTTTTTATCTCCCCTAGAATTGGCAATAGTGACCAGTTAAACCGATCACTAAAGCTTTTTTACTGTTTATATACTAGATAATTTTAGCGGCGCGCAGACCGAAAAAGAGACCGAGGGCAATTCCGGTAAAAACGATCAGATAACCCGCCAAAGCAGCAACAGCTAACACAGACATGGTGAAAATCTCCCAAGTAATTTAATCTTTTTTAGCATTGTACCGTTATTCTTGCCCTTCCCCTTCCTCGTCTTCTATATCTTCCCCAAAGCGCTGCTGGGGGGGGATTGCGGCGACAATTGCCTCGATTACCTTGCCGACTGGAACAATTTCTAAGCCCACATCTTCGGGATAAACTTGACCTCTAGGGACAATCGCCCGTTTAAAGCCCAATTTCGCTGCTTCTTTTAATCTTAGTTCCATTTGCGACACTAAGCGCACTTGTCCGCCTAATCCCACTTCCCCGATTAAGACTGTGCGCGGATCCACGACTCGATCGCGAAAACTGGCGACAACAGCGATCGCAACTCCCAGATCCGCCGCCGGTTCTTCCACTCCCAACCCTCCTGCGGAGGCAACATAGGCATCTAATTTCGATAAAGGAATGCCGACGCGCTTTTCTAAAACGGCGAGAATTTGCTGTAATCGGTTGTATTCTATGCCAGTAGTCGATCTTCGGGGGGAAGCGTAGCTGGTGGGGCTAACTAATGCCTGTAACTCCACCACAATCGGGCGTGTACCTTCACAGGCTACCACCGTCGCCGTACCAGGGGAAAATTCGTCGCGATTGCCTAAAAACAATTCTGAGGGGTTTTCCACTTCCACCAAACCGTGATCCACCATCTCGAAAATACCGATCTCATGGGTTGCCCCAAAACGGTTTTTCACGGATCTTAAGAGACGATGGGAGGCATAGCGATCGCCTTCAAAATATAACACCGTATCGACCAAATGTTCCAAAACTCGCGGACCGGCGATCGCCCCTTCTTTAGTAACATGACCGACAATCAATAAAGTAATATTCTCCCGTTTTGCCACCTGCATCAAGGCGGAGGTACATTCGCGAACTTGGGCGACAGATCCCGGTGCGGAAGTTAACGCCCCAAAATAAAGAGTTTGAATACTGTCAATTACCGCCACCTGTGGGCGTAGAGATTCTAATTCTCGCAAAATTTCCTCTAAATCTGTTTCTGGCAGAACGTAGAGATGATTATCGAGTTCTGCGGTTGATTCGGAGGCTTTTTTCTCTTTGCCATTGCCGTTATTTTCCGACTCCACGGCAACCACTCCCACCCCCAAACGGGCAGCCCGCAGTTTAATCTGTTGTCCCGATTCCTCGGCGGAAACGTAGAGGATGCGCGGTAATCTTTGGGCGAGTTGGTTGGTAACTTGCAGTAAAAGCGTCGATTTGCCGATACCCGGATCGCCGCCGATTAGTACAAGAGAACCGGGGACGATGCCACCACCGAGAACGCGATCAAATTCCCCGTAACCGGAGGGAAAACGTTCCTGTTCATACTGGGTAATTTCCGAGAAGCGAACCGAGATGCGCGGCTGGGGGTTGCGTTGCCCTTTGCCGTTATTTGGGCGACTATTTTGCCATCCTGGGCGATTTACCGCCGGATTATTGCCACCAGCTACCACTTGTTCTTCTAGCGTCCCGTAGGTGTCACAACTGGGGCATTTTCCCAACCATTGGGGAGATTCCGCCCCACAAGCACTACAGATATATATTGTTCGCGATTTCGCCATGTTTTTTAAGAAAAGTTGAAGAAAAGCGGTTTGAGGATCAATTCTCTTGTCAAATTTAATTAAGTATGATATAGGGGAAGCAAGACCCTAAAGTTATTGATAATTGCCATAAAAGAAATAAAATAGGAAATTTAGGCTTAATGATAACGGCAAAAGGATATTCTATAAACAGGAACGCTCGTTATTTAACTTTAAAATTCATCACACTATTTAACTAAGGAGTGTTAATTCAGTTGGAGAACCAGAAGGAAAAAATTCTCGTTGTTGATGATGAAGCCAGCATCCGTCGTATCTTAGAGACTCGTTTGTCGATGATTGGTTATGAAGTCGTCACCGCCGCCGACGGCGAGGAAGCTTTAGAAACCTTCCGCACCGCCGAACCCGATTTAGTGGTTTTGGATGTGATGATGCCGAAATTAGACGGTTACGGTGTCTGTCAGGAACTCCGCAAAGAATCGGATATTCCTATCATTATGTTAACGGCTTTGGGGGATGTGGCCGATCGAATTACCGGGCTAGAATTGGGTGCCGATGACTATGTAGTTAAACCTTTTTCTCCCAAAGAACTCGAAGCGCGGATTCGTTCGGTGTTGCGTCGGGTAGAGAAAAATGGCGTCCCGGGGATTCCCAGTTCTGGTGTGATTCATATCGGTTCAATTAAAATCGATACCAATAAACGCCAAGTTTATAAGGGGGATGAACGCATCCGTCTGACCGGTATGGAATTTAGTTTACTAGAATTATTGGTCAGTCGATCGGGAGAAGCTTTTTCGCGCTCGGAAATCCTTCAGGAAGTTTGGGGTTATACCCCCGAACGTCATGTGGATACGCGGGTGGTAGATGTGCATATTTCCCGTTTACGAGCCAAATTAGAGGATGATCCCAGCAATCCTGAGTTAATTCTCACCGCTAGAGGTACAGGCTATCTTTTTCAACGTATTCTAGAACCAGACGAGGAATAGTTCTCAGCTATGGCACAAGCTGATCCCAATCGTATTTTAAGACTGTTACCCCTGTTCGCCGGCATCGTCGGGGGTACGGTATTAATGTTTAATCGTTTTGCCACTGCCGATTTAACCCCATCGCAAGCGCGTTCCGATGTGATGGGAGTGATTTTGAGTGGGGTTTTAATTTTGGTGGGTTTAATCTGGCAAAGAGTTCAACCCCGCTTACCGGATGCTGTGGAATTAATCGGGCGCGAAGGCCTGGAATTTGCCCCAGATTTGCCAGAACCGGTTAAAATTGAGCTTGCTTGGGCTTCCCATTTACTTTTAACTAACACCGTGACAAAATCTCTGATCGTTTA
This sequence comes from Microcystis sp. M53598_WE2, assembly GCF_030067735.1. NCBI lineage: Bacteria > Bacillati > Cyanobacteriota > Cyanophyceae > Chroococcales > Microcystaceae > Microcystis > Microcystis sp. M53598_WE2. The sequence continues at coordinate 3,174 of NZ_JASJFE010000401.1, forward strand.
TTATCGGGGAGAAGTTTTATTACGTCGCGGTATCCTAAGGGAGAATTCTGAAGTTAAAGTTAGTAATATTATCAAAAGAGTTTTAGAAACCGGTAAAGCCGTTTATTTAGTTAATTTAAATTTATATCCCGCTAAAATCGAGTTTGACTATTTGCCAGAAAACACCCAAGGCTTAATCTGTCAACCCATCGGTAAGGAAGGGGTGTTAATTTTGGCGGCAAATGCGCCGCGCAGTTATACTAAACAAGATGAAATTTGGATCGAGGGAATTGCTGATAAATTAGCCGACACTTTCAGTCAGTTTTAGACGATTTCAGTAAGATTTAAGAATTTGGTTAAGATGAGAGTAAACAGTTAGCGATCGACCTGTAGCTACAGCAGTTATCTCAATGGTGAGATAGCTATACTTTGCCGGCGGCGATCGAAGCTTTTAAAAATCGTTGACTGATGCCAAATCCTTTTTTAATAGTGTGATTAACTGTCAATCCAATCTTCAAAACCCAGTTGACAAAATGAAGCTAAAAAATCGGGATTTTAAACCGATAAGCTCTGAGGATTTCGTTTTATCCAGAACTGAGTTAACCTACTGTTCACGGCTGAGAAGATTCTAAGAGTGATAACAAGTTTTGACTATGTTCGATATCGTAGGTGACAGATCTTTTATTATTTTTCTTAACTAGGGCTTGCTGAAAATTACTGAAAGCCTTACTAGAAAACGGTTTTGGCACTTTTTTA
>NZ_JASJFE010000840.1:0-1908 GCF_030067735.1 Microcystis sp. M53598_WE2
CGTTTAATCAAGTCAGTCCCGATGAAAAAATTTTCACCCCCACAGATGAAAGAGGTTTCTTTCCCTACACCCCACACCCTACACCCTACACCCTCTTTCAAGACAGGACAGGAGGCAAAAAGGGAATCATTGGCTAGAAAGAGGCGATGGGATGTTATTATTTAAAGCCGATTCCCCGGAAGCAGCCGAATCGATCATCGGGCAGCATCCCCTGGCGAATAGTAGTGGAATAGGCTATTAAAGGAGTGAACCCTGTGCAAATATTCACAACAATCCCCGGTTTACGCACTTTTTTGGCTGATTATCGCCATGATCGCAGCATTGCCCTCGTGCCAACCATGGGCGCTCTCCATAAAGGTCATGCTAGTCTAATTCGACGCGCAGTGACGGAAGCGGAGGTAACTGTGGTCAGTATTTTTGTTAATCCTCTACAATTTGGCCCCACAGAGGATTTTTCTCGCTATCCCCGCAGCCTTGACAGCGATCGCCAACTGTGTGAATCTTTGGGAGTTGCTGCTATTTTTGCTCCCAGTGCGGAAACTTTAGGAATTGGTAATTCTGAGGAGATAACCGCAGTTGTTCCCCCGATTTCTCTGACTAGCGGGTTATGTGGTGCTTTTCGTCCGGGACATTTTCAGGGAGTAGCCACAATTGTCACGCGGTTGTTTAATATTATTGCACCGACGATCGCCTATTTTGGCGAAAAGGATGCCCAACAGTTAGCGATTATCCGGCAATTAGTCAGGGATTTAAATTTAGCGATCGAGATTCGCGCTTGTGCTACAGTGCGAGAAACATCGGGATTAGCAGTTAGTTCTCGCAATCAGTATCTATCGGCCGCAGAAAGGGAAAAAGCGACAATTATCGTCAAAAGTTTGCAATTAGCTCTCGAAAGTTTTCGTTTAGGGGAAAGACAAAGGGAAAAATTACTGGCTATTGTGCAAAAAAATCTCGACAGAGTGCCAGAATTTCGCCCTCAGTATCTGGATTTAGTCCATCCCCAGAGTTTACAACCGATCGAGCAGATCGAGACAGAGGGCTTATTAGCGATCGCCGGATCGATCGGTCAAACCCGTTTAATTGATAATATAATCTTGCGTCAACGTCGGCCAGTTATCGCTATTGATGGACCTGCTGGAGCGGGAAAATCGACGGTAACGCGCTTAGTAGCGGAAAAATTGGGGTTAACCTATCTCGATACCGGTGCGATGTATCGCGCGGTGACATGGTTAGTGGTGAATTCCGGTCTGGATTTGTCCGCAGAAGCGGCCATCGCCGAGTTATTATCTTTAGCGAAGATAGCAATAATTCCGGCCGATAATCCCGAAAATGTGACTATAGTGAAGATTAACGGGCAGGATGTGACTTTAGAGATTCGCTCTCCCGCAATTACCTCGCAAGTGTCCAGAATTGCCGCTCAAAAAGCGGTGCGACAGCAGTTAGTCACCCTGCAAAGACAGATGGGAATGTCGGGGGGAATAGTTGTGGAAGGTCGGGATATTGGTACTAATGTTTTCCCAGAAGCGGAATTAAAGATTTTCTTGACAGCGACACCCGAAGAAAGAGCCAGAAGGAGATTAAAAGACTTAGAAGCGCAGGGAAATGGGGGGATTAGTCTCGCAGAATTAACCCAAGAGATTGAAAAAAGGGATTATTTGGACAGTAATCGCTCCCTAGCACCCCTGCGAAAAGCCGCAGATGCGATCAAAGTTAATACCGATCATCTCACTATTACAGAAGTCACAGAAAAAATCATTGCTCTTTATCATCAAGGAGAAGAAAATCAATGGAGAAGCCTCTAGTTTTTTTAGATACTGATGTTTTGATTTCTTATCTACGAGGAGATCTTGCCAGTGTGCATTTATTTGATCGAGAAATACTCGATCGCGTTTGTCTTGCTATTAATGC
>NZ_JASJFE010000758.1:0-4361 GCF_030067735.1 Microcystis sp. M53598_WE2
CCGGCAACATTAATTAATCCTGACCGATTAACCCTGGGTATTTGCCAATTAATTAATAATTGTGGCAGTCCTAAACTACCCCTAGCTTTAATATTAGCTTGCAGATCGTTTATATTAATTTTAGCGGGAATTGTTGCCAGTTGAGATAAAATTTTTCTCGTGGGAAAATTGGCTTGTAAATTCAAATTAATTGGCATTTTTGTCCCGTCAAGAGGTTGATTTTTTTGCAGGGATTGCAGAATATTTAACTGTAATTTTCCTTCTCCTTTAATTTCTCCACCTGCGACGGGTTTAATTTGAATTTTATCTAAATTAAGACGATTGAGATTTGTTTGAAAATTACTGGTTATTGATTGAATAGGAATTTGCTCAAAAATAATCGGTTTGCTGTTGCTAACGGTTCCTTTAATTAGAGGTTGATCTAGTTTTCCCGTCACTTGAAAAGTAGAGCGTGCTTCTCCCCGTAAATCTAGAGGTGATTGCAGATAAATAATTCTTAAAAGTTGTTGTAAATCCACCGATTCTAGAGCGACATTGAGATGATAACCAGTTTGCCAATTTACTTCTCCTCTCACCTCAGTTTTAATCTTGCCAATAGTTGCGGTCGCTTGTTCAACTAATACTTTGTCTCCCTGTAAATTTAACTTAGTTGTTAGCTTAATTGGATACTGGAAAGGTTGGAATTTTCCCGCTACTTCCGTCACCTGAAAATTGCCATTACCTTGACTTTGATTTAGCTTTGCCCAACTGGGAATATTGAGAGCAATATTAGCATTTACTTGTCCTTGATTTAATTGAAAATTGCGATTAGGAATTAAAGTTAATAGTTCACTTAAGTTTAAACGGTCGATCTGAAGATTAGTTAGGCTTTCACCCGTTTTTAACGCCGTTTCTCCTTGAATTTTTACTTGACTTTTGAGGATTTCTGCGCTGAAATCGTAGGTGAGAGGCTGCCTTTGATTATCAATAAATCTTCCTTGACCATCGGCCTTAATTTCTATCGGTTTTTTCAGGGCATAGGGTTGGATATTAATAGCTGCCTTCTCCACCTGAAAACCCAGATTTAACCTAATGGGTGCCTCCCGATCAAAGTTACTAGCTATTTTTTCTAAATTATCGAGCCATTGACCATTTTTATCCTGATCGAGATAAATACTGGGATTAATTAACTTGACATCAACCGGCAGCGGCAGACCTAAAAGTAAGGGCAGTGGATTTAATCCCAATTCGATCGCATCAATAGATAAACTATCAGCAGAATTGGCCGTAGCTGGAATTTCCGATTTACCGATACGAATGCGATTAAAATAAAAGCCCTCTATCTTACCTACCCTGACAGGTCTGTGCAGCATTTCACTGAAGATATTGTCTAAAATTGGGGTGAGACGTTCATAAACTAAATAACGAGTCGTAAAATAGCCAAGGGAGGTAATTCCTAGGAGAGTAATTCCCCCGACAATTAAAGTAGAAGGCCGGCGGACAAATCGACCGATACTCAGAAAAAGATTAGGACGGGAAGAAGGATCACCGGGGGAGTTACTCATAATTATTTACCTCACACACACCAAAGAAAGGGAAATGGCTCACCAGAGCTAATGAACTATGATAATTCACCGCGGCACTGATAGCCCTCAATCGATTAATTGCCATTTTTTAGGCAATTATTGGGCTTAAATCCTGTGAGGAAGTCAAGGGCTGCGGCCAATTAAAAGCCTCTCTCCCCATCTTAGCCTAAGACTCGAATGGCTGGCTAAAATTTTCAACAATTCGCCAAAATCTCCCCAGTTTCAACAGCTAACCGAATTAATATTGATCAACCCACCAGTTCCATCAGAATATTGCCAGGATAAATAGGTTCGGAAATTGAAGATTGAGAGAAAAGTTGTGCAGACAGACAACAATCCGGCGCAGTCTGGAACAACGACCGGAAGCATTCAGTCATAGAATATTGGGATTAGCACGTCTATTTTTACTGCAAAAATCGTCTTATAGATTAAAGATTATGAAAGCCAGATTATCGATCGCCCTAACCGCCCTAATGACCTTGGGCATAACTGCCACACCAGCGGCCAACTTTGACGAACAGGACATCGAGCAGACCCAGGTAGTAGCGATCGCTCGTCCCTACGGAGGTAATAAATTTGACCTGCTAGTCTTGGAACAAATCCAGGGAAAACAGAAGTGTTGGAGCGAAAGCGGCTCAAATCCCGTCATGATCGACCCTCTACTCCTCAACTTTGACTTTACCGGCATTTGTCGCCGCGCCACCGATAGTAATGGTTATTCTATCCGTCTGGATGGCCGGGATTTTGGGCTAGATTACATCCTGCGTATTGTGGAACGCAATGGCGAATTATACTTAGTGGGAACCCCCCGGGATGCCCGCCGACCGGAATTAGTGGTGGGAAGAACCCGAGGAATGCAAACAGGATTTATGAAAATTATCCTCGAACCGGGTTGGAGATTTAGCCGTCGTACTTTCCAAGGCAAAAGTTTAGGCCACTTCTACTTTAGCGGCAAAGAAGCGGAAGTTCTCGCAGCCACCGGGAGACCGCCCATCAACGAAACCACTCCTCCCCCCAGTTCTGGGGCTAGTTTCCAGGATATTAGCGGCGATATCTATAAAACTGAGATTGAAAAAGCGATCGCGCTTGGGGTAGTGGCCGGTTTTAAAGAAGATAACACCTTCCGCCCCGAAAATCCCGTCACCAGGGAACAATTCGTCTCGATGATTATTGAAGGGATGGGAACTGTCACCAAAATTAACCTAGAAGATATTCCCCCCGGCAGCGGCAGTTTTAACGACGTAGAAGCGACGCGCTGGAGTGCCAAAAAAATCCAATGGGCCCGGGCCAATGGTATTGTTGCCGGCAAAGCTAACGGCGAATTCCGTCCCACCGACCCCATCACCCGGGCCGAATTGATGGCGATTCTCAAACAGGCCGCCACCTACCTGAAAACTCAGCAAAAACAAGCCCCCGATTTAGCCCAAACTAAAACCCCCGTCAATTTTTCCGATACTTCCGGTCATTGGGCTGCCAGTTTAATTACCCAGATGTCGGGATTTTGCGGTGTGGCCTCTCCCTTGAACGAACAGGGTAGTGCTTTTGTACCAAATGATCCCGCCCGTCGTAACTACGCAGCAGCCGCCATCGTCCGTACCCTCGATTGTGTTAAAACCGCCAAAAAATAACGGCCTCTCCTCCATCAGAGTTTGCGGCAAAAAGTTTTTCCTAGGGGTAGGATGTGGGGTGTGGGGTTTTATCCATTTTTAGGAAGTCAATTACCTAATTTTCAGGGAAAAAGTCCCCCCAATTTTCCCCCCGCTCACTCCCAGGCCCGGCACTGTTTGATCTCAAAAAGGCCTAAAGATATTATCCAATTACCGATGACTGATGACTGATTACTGATCACTGATTACTGATGACTGATTACTGATTACTGATCACTGATTGTGGTTGTTAATTTTTACCTTAAATGTCGGTTTGAAGGAACCCTCGGTTTCACTGACGAGATGAAAAACCGACCAGCATAAAACAGCGAAGCACAGCTAATATTCATGGGAGTCTTGATTCTCGACATATTTCTTAAGTTGGTCTATTGTGACACCGCCACAACTAGCCACAAAATATGCCCCTGTCCACAAAATTCTCTTATCTTGACCATATATCTCTTTCAAGTGGTCTGAAAAGTTATCCCACATCAGCTGGCAAGAAGTTGATTTTAAGTTAGCGATTAGACTACTTAACAGTTTATGAGGGGGGTAAGTTAAAAGAATGTGAACATGGTCTGATTCTCCGTTAATCTCTATTACCTTCGCCTCCCATTTCTCAGCTATGTTTTGAAAAACTATTCTCAAAAACTCTAAATGCTTTTTCTGGAATACTTTCCGATGATATTTTGTCACAAGAACTATATGTACGGTGAGATTAAAAGTGGCTCTACGAGTCTTAAAATAATTAGTTTTTATGCTCTTGACACTTTTTACAATGAATTACTATACTCATAATATAAGTGGGTGGGTGGAATTAAATATAAGATGAACGTAGGTTGGGTTGAAGCATGAAACCCAACGCCTGCTCATGTTACGCTACCGCTAACCCATCCTACAAATAATTGTGCCTCCCTACTTAACACATTGAGAGGTCGAATCGATGCGAGTCATAGAGTTTAAGTTAAAAGTCAATCCTTCCCAAAAGATAGCCATTCAAGAGGCTATCAGGGTGGGACAGTTTATTCGGAACAAATGTCTAAGATTTTGGATGGACTCTACCAAAGAAGATCAGGTTAACTATGCTACTTTGTGTAGGCTAACTACCGAATTATCTAATATTCCTGAATTTTCTTTTGTTGGTAAACTC
>NZ_JASJFE010000838.1:0-2552 GCF_030067735.1 Microcystis sp. M53598_WE2
AATAAAGAGGCGAGTAGGGCGCGTCTGGATATTAGGAAATCCTGATAGTAGAGCCAGATAATACTGATCAGGATAAAAGGATAACCTATATAGAGATAGCGCTGATGAGTGCCACTGAGAAGAATATTAAAACCTAGGTAACTTAGTCCATGGAAAAGGCAGAGAAGTACCATTAAATAGGTAGGATTATGTTTAGGGCTAATCGCCTCGGTTTTGGTTCTGAGAATTTGCCAAATCTTGATTAAACCCGTACAGAGAAGAAAACCCATGAAACCAGCATAGAGTAAAAGCCCTGCTTGGTAAGGACTGATACCTTTTTTCCAGCTACCTAGTTGCAAATCCATAAAAGGTACTCGGGAGGAAGCGCGGGGTTCTAAACCGAGAAATATCCAGATATTAAAGCCATTTCCTGAGATTTTATCACCGTGACCACTACCAGATTTTAAGACAAAGAGGAAACTAGACTGAATCAGTCTGAGGGGAACTGCAAATAAGCTATCTAGGTAGAGGAAAAATCCGAGGCTTAAAAGTAGAGTTGCTCCCAGCCAGATTAAGCCTTTAGTCTGGTATCTTTGCTGGAATTTGTAACCTGTGGTCAGGATAACTAGGGCAAAAAAGGGTAGGGAAAAAATAAAGAGTTGTTTAGTGAGAATGAATAGGACTAAACTAAACATCCCGAGGAGAAACCAGAGGATATTTTTGAGGAGGGTGTTTTTCTCACTCCAAGATTGGAAGAAAGCAATGGTAGCCAGGAGGCAAAATAATAAGCCTACGTTGTCAATCTGTCCCCAGAGAGAACCTGCCGCCCACAGAAATAGCACTAGGGTAATACTGAAACCGATGATTACGGGGCGTTTGAATTTTAAGATTCTTGCTAGGTAGGTAAGAAGGAGAAAATTGAGAGCGTCAACAAACGCTAGGTAAAAACGGAAGTAGTAGATAGCTTCGGTTTTTTCGCTAATTCCCAATAGGGATTTTATCGCCGCAATTACTCCGCCACTTGCCAGTATGCCTATACTAGGATAGTTGGGGACTTTGGGAGGACAATCCATATATACTGTACCTGCTGCGAGACAATCCCCCCATCTACTAAAGAGGAAAGTATCGGTAACGTGGTAAATGGGGAGAAAATAGACTAAAACAAAGGGGAGGGCTATTCCTAGGATATAGGCAAGGGGGATGAGGAAATTATTTTTTTCCCCTCGGTTGGTTGAGTCTAGAAAGTTTTTCATTATTCTCGAAGTCGTTGAGCTTTTCTGGTTCGGTATATTTTCAGAGAATTTTGGCGGTTTCCAGGAGATATTTCTCTAGTTGGGCTTTTTCTTGCAGGGGTATCCCTAGCATGGCTTTTTTCCTTGTATTTCTCTCTATTTTCTCACAACTTCATCAATGAATAATTATACTCATGCCTAAGGGGGATGCGGCCTGTAGTTTTCCATAATAGTTTAGAGACAGTAAAAAATGGTGGAAAATACTGGTTACAGCCTGGCACTGACGATGTTTTTCGGCAGTCTGGAGTAAGGTTTGATTGATAGGGGAGCAAGTGTCAACGTTTTGCCCTAGCATTTGGAGCTAGAACTAGGCTTTATCTGGGAGAATGAAAATCTTTCGGTTATCTTGGCCGAGAACTTAGCCCATTGTCAAGCTCGTGCGCTCGTTGTTAAAGGCCAAGTTACCCCAATTACTCAAAATTTTATGAAGCATTTGAGTAAACACCTGACTTGATCGATGACAATGGCTCTATCCCGTTCTAGCTGTCAATAATTATGCAAAGTCTTTTTCGACGTTCCCTAGCTGAGACCAATTCTGGGGAAGAAGATACCCGTAGTCGTATTCTACAGGCCGCTTTACGTTTATTTGCCGCTAAGGGTTATGAAGGAACCACGACCAAAGACCTAGCAGGAAGCGCAAATGTGGCAGAAGGAACTTTATTTCGTTATTTTCCCAACAAAAAGGCGATTTTAATCGAAGTGGCCACTAGGGGATGGGTGGATATTCTCACCGACTTGCTGACGGAATTGAGCGAAATGGGCAGTTATAAAGCGGTAGCGCAGGTGATGCGACGTAGGGTGTTGAGAATGCGAGAAAATAGCGATTTATTGCGAGTTTGTTTTATAGAGGCACAATTTCACCCCGAATTAAAAGAGCGGATTCAATCGGAGGTAATTGCTAAAATGACCGATGTGGCCGAGGCTTTTTTTCAAACAGCGATCGATCGTGGTGTCTATCGTCCCATGAATCCGAAAATTGTCGCCCAGGTTTTTCTAGGAATGTTCGCAATTGCCGGTTTTTCCAGTGAAACTATTTTAGATAGTAATGCTTCCCCCTTAGCTTTACAAGAAATGGCCGAAGGTATTGCCGAAATTTTTCTGAATGGAGTGTTAGTTAAGTAGTCGTGCAAAATTAATTTCCTAGTCGAGACTCCGAGACAGCTAATCTAAAGATAGGCGGTTAAAATCCGTTTTAGCTTACTTAAGTAGGTAGGCGTTAAAAATTATCAGATGCCCCCCTTATTAAGGGGGGATTAAAGGGGGGACTAAGGGGGGATCGGC
>NZ_JASJFE010000710.1:0-6246 GCF_030067735.1 Microcystis sp. M53598_WE2
CTTTCCACTCATATTTCTGTTACCCAAAACAAAAAGATAACTGCTGTATTTAAATTGTTACAGTTTATTTTAAATAAATCAAGAGATTTAACCCCGGAATCGTGCGCGAGAGAGTCCAGATAAGGAGAGTGATATAAAAGATGCCGATACCCCATTGATACCAAACTAAAAAAGAAATGATAGCGGGTAATTCTTGATCGCGAACTCGCCAATCATTAAAGCCTAATTTTAGCAAATTATTGAGACTTAAATCGTAATAATTTAACCAATTCCAACGCTTTTGCCAAGGAATAGGAGTATAACGATCGCGAAAGAGGGGAAATTCGGGAACCACGGGTAAACGGGTTATTAATAAGCGTAATTGTCGCATACTACCATCTTGCAAAAAATAGGAACTATCCATTAAATCGTGATAGCGTCCCCGACGATAAAGTTCGATAACTAAAATTAAAGGTAAGGGGACAAGAATTAGGGCAATAGCTGTTAAAGTTAGTAGGGGACGACTGGCAGATTGCAGGATATTAAACACACCTGAAAGGGTGAGAATAATATAGCTAGTTACCATACAAAAGATTTCATAACGATTAGGAATTACCGGTTTAGGAGTGAGACGACGCACGCGATCAATTAACCAAAATAAACAGCCAAAATAGGCAAAAATTATGATTCCTGTCCCGAAAACTAAACTAAAATTTGTACCATCTTGACTTAAAAGTAATAGTAAAGCAAGGAAAGAAGTATGCAGAAAATCAGCTACCCAAGTGAGGTTAATTAGGCGAATAACTGAGATATTATTCAGTTTTTGTTTTAACTGTTGAAATCGCAATTTTTCAGTTTTGTATTCAATTTGATTGGCATCGGCAATTTGTTCTAGGGAGCGAAAATTACGAACTAAATTTCTTAAAACTGTCTCATTTCCTGTTAAAGTTGGTAAATAAATTGCTTGACCAATTACTCCTCTATCTCCCAGTATTTTCGCTTTATCGGAATCAAAAGCTAATCCCGATACACTCAAATAACTATTTTTAGTAAAAGTGGAATTACTAAAATCTACCTGATCTAAAAGTTTCACATCTTGAAAACTAACGACACCATTAAAATAACTAGACCGGAAAGCGCCTGATTTTTCAAAAGTGGCATTTCTAAAGGTTAATAAACTTAAAAATCTACTCTTAGAAAATAGCGGACGATCTCGCCATTGACTTTGGGAAAAATTGGCTTCCTTTTCCCAGAAAGTACGGGTAAAATCTGCGGTTTTATCGTATTTAGTTTGATCAAAATAAGCTTCGGCAGTAAAATGACTGCGATGGAAGTTAGTAATACTTTTAAAATGGGCCGTGCGAAAGATAGCTTTATTTAAAAATTGACTTTGACTAAAATTTACATCTCCCATAAAAGTGGCTTTGGTAAATTTCGCTACCCTAGCAAAACGCGATTCTACCCAATTACTTTCACGACTAAATTTTGCTGCCATTACTTCGACAATTTGCAGAAAAAAAGTCTTAGAAAAGTCCACTTCTCCCATAAATACGGTTCCCTGCAACTTCACAGGTCCGCGAAATACTGTGACATTAAAAACCGGTTCATCGCTATCGAATAAAAAATTTTCGTCCTGTTGTAATAACTGTTCTTCCGTGGGTGATAATAAGGTAGCGAGGGCCACTTTTGTTAAAGGAGTCGGTAAACCCAGACGGGAAGCGATAAAATTGCCTTGAATTAAGGAATTACTAAAATCTAAACCTAGGGGTTGTTTAGCGCGATTAATTTGACCTTGAATCTGTTGATAAAATTGTTCTTGCATCTCCTTATTTTCATCGCGGATATCGATAACTAAATTGGCTAAATTAATGGTAGTCATCCCTTCTTTAAGGACGGGTGCGCTTAAACGTTCCTGCAATAAAGTTACTGTTAAGGGAACCCTATCCACTACTGCCAAACTAGGGAGAGAATGTAAACAGAAAAACAGAAAAACAATGATTAGTAACCAGCAGCCTTTCAACAACGCACCCACGACAGTTATTTTCCTAAACAAGCTTGGATAGCCATTTCTAAATCCTCTTGGTTTAAATCGGTAATAACAAAGACCTCCTGAACACTTTTTCCTGTCCTCGCAATCAGCTTAAAACCACCACGAATCGGCACTGATATCCGCAATTGTAACCGCGGACAATGACCTTTTGAGCGAGAAAGTACCCCCGGGGTGACAGTGGTGATTCCCTGATAAGTAATTAACTTTTCTAATACCGCAATCAACCCCGGAATATGAGTAGAATGATTCCAAACTAAGCGACCATTATTCATAATTATGCGGCCTCTAGGGGAGCCATGGTTAATCCTTCCCGTCGCAATTGTTGGTGATAAAGTTCCGCTTGTTCTTGGGGACCGGTCCAGACAATTGCCTGTCCTTGGTAGTGAACTTGATTAGTTAATTCCCAAGCTCGATCAGTAGTCATATCCGGGATATATTTAATTAAACAATTGGCCACATGATCGAAGGTGTTAAAGTCATCGTTGAGAACAATAACTTTATAGTTGGGATAAGTCTTTTTGACCACTTGGGTGGACTTATCTAAGGTGGTACTGGGTGCGCTGGACATAAAAGTTACAATAGGTCAAGGTTTTTGCAATTAAATTCGAGCATTTTGACAACAATTAAGCGGCAAAAGCCACAGTATTATTATTCAAAACCCGGTGATAGTAATTTAATAACTGTTTGGTGGCCGCTTGCCATGCCCATTTTTCCGCTTCTAGACGCGCATTTCGTCGTAATTCCTCTCTTTCTGCCTTGGCGGTTAGTAATCTTTGGGTGGCACTAATTAAACCTTTTTCATCCCTAGGATCGAAGAGATGACCATTAACTCCATCGGTGACAATATCGGGAATTCCCCCCGAATTTGCCGCCACCACCGGACAACCGGCAGCCATGGATTCTAAAAGTACCAAACCGAGGGTTTCTGTGCGTGAGGGAAAAAGAAAAGCATCTGCGGAAGCAAAAGCGGAGGCTAATTCTAACCCCTGTAAATAACCGACAAAATGGGTATTTGTGTCGGCAAAATGACTTGTTAAAGCTTCCCGATGGGGACCATCTCCCACAATGGCAAATCTTGCTTCGGGAATCGCTTCTAAGACTGGTTTAATGCGATCAATTTCTTTTTCGGCCGACACTCGACCAACATATAATAAGAGAGGACTATCAGGGTTATTTTGGGATAATTTCAGTCTCATAGCTGGGGATTTTAAATGAGGTTGAAATAATTCCGTATCGACTCCCCTTTGCCAAAGCTCGACCTTTTCAATGCCACGACTAGATAATTCTTGCACCATAGCGGTGGAAGTGCAGAGATTTAAACTTGCTTGATTGTGGGCCAATTTTAATAATTCCCAGAGTAATCCTTCTAGGGAACCTAATCCATAGTGTTGTAAGTATTGGGGGAGATGGGTATGATAGGAAGCGACGAGGGGAATGTTCATAGTTTTGGCAAAATAAATGCCTCCCACCCCTAAAATAGCGGGGTTAACCACATGAATAATATCAGGTTTAAACCTCTCTAAAGCTTGACCGACTGAAGGCCGGGGGAAAGCCATTTTTAATTCCGGATATAGGGGTAAGGGAATCCCTGTAACTCCATGAATTTTAGCACCTTTGTAATCCTTTAAACCGCCATCGGGAGAGAAAACTAATACCTGATGACCTAATCTTTGTAGGTGTTCCACGGTATGTTTAAGACGGGTGACAATGCCATCAATTTTCGGTAAGAAGGTTTCTGTAAAAAGAGCAATTCGCATAGAGAAAACAAGGTTAAGTAATAATTAAGGACAAGCTTTTTGAGATAGCTAGGAATAATTACTGAATTTCTCAAGGCAATTAACTCCCCAATTAATCATAGATCAGAAAGGCCAAAGGTTTTAATCACTCGATCGCTACCTTCGATAACCACCGTCGCTCGATAATTATCGCCGATTGCTGCCGTCCATAATTGCCATTCCCCCGCCACATTGTCTAATTTTAAGGGATTGAGGCCTACTTCCACTCGATCGAGTCCCCCGCTAATTCCCGTTCCCACTGCCTTTAAATAAGCCTCTTTTGCCGTCCATAACTGAAAAAATAGCTTTTCCTTCTCCGCAGACTTTTCAACAAGCTCGTGTTCCCTAGCACAAAAAAATCTTTTTGTCAAGCTATCTAAATCTTTCATCTGGCGCATTTTCTCTAAATCTACCCCGATGCGAGCGGTTAAAGTCAAGCCACAGATTGCCATCTCCTCGGAATGGGAGAGATTAAACTGCAATTGGTAGTTAATACTCGGTTTTCCCCGTTCACTGTAGATAAACTCGATTTTTTCGGGACTTATCGCCAAATATGACCCTAAAATCTCCCGTAAACACCCCCTAGCCACCAAAAAACGCCGCTTGTGTTCGGGAAAATGGTAACGATTAGCTCTAATTATTTCATCTTCCGAGAGCAAAGAAGCCAGTTTTTCTAGTCTATCCCCAGAGGGATCAAGACTGATAAAATAGAGATGAACCTCATCGGTAGATATAAACATTAAACTCAGAAGCGATCAAATAATTAATTATCGGTAAATTTTACCGTAAAATGAGGATTGCCGACTCAAGAATTTATCCACCTTCTAACTCTTGACTTTGCAGCACACCTATGAACTTTTTTCATACTGAAGACCATCTCCAACAGTTCGGTACAGATATTTTAGAAACAACTTGGCGAGAATTTCCCCAATTAGCTCAAGAACAAATCGCCCTAACTTGGATAGTATATGATCCTCCCGTTATCGTCAACACGGGGGGAGCAATTTCTCACGAAGAATTCTGGAAATATTCCCCCCGCGGATTTAGTTATCGAGGACAAGAAAGAACCTATCCCGCTAGTTTAGTGAAATTATTTTATCTAGTAGCGATTCATGAGTGGTTAGAAGGGGGAATGATTCCCGAAAACACCGAATTAAATCGCGCCATTCGTGACATGATTGTTGACTCTAGTAATGATGCTACCAGTTTAGTTGTAGATCTGGTTACGGGAACCACTAGCGGTCCAGAAATTGCCGCCGGTCCCTTTGAAACTTGGAAGCAACAACGCAACATAGTTAATCGTTATTTTCAATCCCTAAATTGGCCAGAATTAGCGACAATTAACGTTAATCAAAAAACTTGGTCTGATGGTCCCTATGGACGTGAACGCGCTTTTTTAGGGGAATTAATGGAGAATCGCAATATGTTAACTAGCAATGCAGTGGCGCGTTTAATTCATACTATTGTCGGGGGGATTGCGGTTTCTTCCCAACGTTCCCAGATGATGATGTCTTTACTAAAACGTAGTCTTAATCCTGCTGATTGGACAAGTCAAGGAGATGAGACACAAATCTTAGGATTTCTGGGACAAGGATTACCAGAAAATAGTCAAATTTGGTCAAAAGCTGGTTGGACAAGTCAAGTGCGTCACGATGCAGCCTATATTGAAATTCCCCATCATACTCCCTATCTCTTGGTGGTATTTACCGAGGGAAAAGATAACAGTCAAAATCGCTCAATTTTACCTTTTATTTCCCAGAAAGTAGCCGAGAAAATTATGCAGATCCATTAATTAAGCTGTGGGTAGGATGGTTTTCTCTGTCATTGCCAAAAGTGCTAGATAAACATCCTACTGCAATAAATCCGTAAATTTACCGATGTGCATCTCAATATACAGCTTTTCTGGGATAGATGGGGTTCGTTCTTGCAGCTGAAATACTTGATTAAGTTTAGTCTGTGCTTCACCTTGACGGGAAAGGCCGTCATCATTTAAACTAACAATAAGTTGTTCTTAAGTATTTCCTCAAATGTGTGACTTTCAACCCTCACCATTGTCATAACGAAAGGGAAGTGGAGAGTAAATTAATTGTCCAGTATTTACTCCCCAAACTAGGCTACAATGCCGAACATTGGTATCAACAAGTTAGCTTCGGTAAAGTACGCTTAGATTTCCTTGTTTCCGCTCAAAAACCTATCAACAAAAAGCAGTTTTTATCCTCTCACTGTCTAATTGTCGAGGCTAAAAACCCCAGAGAAAAGCTCATCAATCATCGTCACCGCTTAGGTTATTATCTCAACTACTTTAAAGTGCAGTGGGGATTATTAACCAATGGTTATGAGATTCAACTTTATCAAAGAAAACCCGATAAAATTTATTTAGTTTTTAGATGTTCTGGGTTAGAAATTGCCGCTCACTTAGAACAGTTAAAATCTCTGATTGGC
>NZ_JASJFE010001043.1:0-1578 GCF_030067735.1 Microcystis sp. M53598_WE2
CTTCTGGGAGGAACCTTTACCTTTTTTATCGCTCTTTTCCTGAAAAAAAGCCCAAAATTTAAGGGATGATATTGCTTGATTATCCTTTAATAGTTCCCATCAACACCTCTAAATCTTCTGCGTCTAACTCCTCTGGTATGCCATTACGAATTAATTCCGAAAAATCCTCATTGGGAACCATAAAACATAGTGCATAAAGTCTTCCGTCCCCCACATTTCTAATCTCGTGAATACCCGTGGGACGGACTAATAAACTATCCCCCGGCCCCAGGGGAATCGCTTTACCATCACAGATAGCCATTCCCTCCCCTTTGAGGATAAAAAACATTTCTACGGCAAAATGATGACGATGAGTAGGGGTGCGACCGTGGGGATCGAAAATTTCCACACAAACGGTCAAGGAATCCCCCGCTACGGTAGAATCAAAGACGATCGCTAAACGATTCGTATCCCCAGCGCTAATGCGAAAAACTTGATAATCCCGGGGAGATCGAATCACGGGTAACATACAATAATCGCTGGTCAGTTGGCTATTCATCGCTAATTTCGATCAAACTGTGGATGATTCTAAGACTAGCAAAAATTTTCAACTTCGCTCGATTGCGTCCACCACTTTACTCACATCTACGATCGCAGCCACATCATGGACGCGCAGGATATCGGCCCCCTTAGCGATCGCTATGGCACAGGCCGCCGCCGTTCCGAAAACTCGTTCTTTTGGGTCATCTTTGCCTGTAATCTCGCCGATAAAGCGTTTTCTCGACAATCCAATTAAAATAGGTAAATCTAAATCCCGAAATTGCCCTAATTCTCGCAATAACTCAAGATTTTGTGTCCCAGTTTTGGCAAAACCAATCCCCGGATCGATGATAATATTTTCCCTAGCAATGCCCCACTGTAAAGCTTCCTTAACGCGATTCTGTAAAAATTCTTTAATTTCCTTGACTAAATCATCATAATGTGTTAGGGATTGCATGGTTTGCGGATTGCCCCGCAGGTGCATGAGGATGATGGGAACGGCCAATTTAGCCACCGTGGGCAATAATAGGCGATCGAAGGTTCCCCCAGAAATATCATTGATCAAATCGGCCCCGGCGGCGATACCTTGGGCTGCCACGATCGCCCGGGTAGTATCGAGAGAGATAGGAATAGAACTTTGTTGTCGAATAGCGATGATTACGGGGATAACTCGCGATAATTCTGCTTCTAGGCTAATTTCTTCGGCTCCCGGACGGCTGGATTGACCACCGATATCGATTATATCAGCCCCGGCCTCGATCATTTTCATCGCCTGTAGCAGGGCATTTTCAACATTGTCAAATTCTCCCCCATCACTAAAACTATCGGGAGTAACGTTTAAAACACCCATGATATAGGTGCGTTTTCCCCAAGCAAAAATATGTTCACGAATTGCCGTTAAACTAGACATAATACTAAACCTCTTGTAAAAATCAAAAATTGTTGTTAGGGTTAGAAGTCAGGAGTCAGGAGAATTAAGAATGAATAATAATCAATTAAATGGTCTATAGCGTTTCCTGTTCGCACGAGGTACATTATCGATGTTGAAAAGTTTAATCA
>NZ_JASJFE010000510.1:0-2427 GCF_030067735.1 Microcystis sp. M53598_WE2
CAACACCGTTCACCCACGATTTAAATTGCGAACAGCTTATACACTGTGTAGTTTACACGCTCTAGAGTAAAGAATAGTAAAAACTTCTACTGTTAAATCTTGACCATCGAGATAGTCCTTCTCTAATCCAGCTTATCCCAGAAACCATGGTATCTTGCTAGAACAAATGAACTAAAAAAATCTCTCGTCACCATTCTTGTCAGAATTATGAGAATTACGTTACATTTAGTTAAGATTTAATTGGCTGCGGGGATTAATATCGAAAAAATAACGTAAAATCCTTGACAAAAACAGCTAAATGAGTTAAGCAAAAATCTTTATCCTAGAACCACTAAACAAACATGAAACTATCTTGGAAAACGATTTTACTGTGGACATTGCCCGCCCTTGTGGTCGGTTTTTTCCTCTGGCAAGGCACTTTTGCCACAGCCACCAGTAATATCGGCAATAACACCGCCACTACCCGCATGACCTACGGACGCTTTCTAGAATACCTAGACAGTGGTAGGGTTGTCAGCGTCGATCTCTACGAAGGTGGCAGAACCGCGATCGTACAGGCCCTAGATCCGGAACTAGAAAACCGAGTACAACGCCTACGGGTCGATTTACCGGCCAATTCCCCGGATTTGATCGCCCGTTTACGCGATTCTAAAATTAGTTTCGATGCTCACCCGATGCGGAATGACGGCGCTTGGTGGGGATTCCTCGGTAATCTACTTTTCCCCTTTTTGCTGATTGCCGCTCTCTTTTTCCTGTTCCGCCGTTCTAATAATATGCCAGGCGGCCCCGGTCAAGCGATGAGTTTTGGTAAATCAAAAGCTCGCTTCCAGATGGAAGCAAAAACCGGCATCACCTTTGATGATGTGGCAGGAATTGACGAAGCGAAGGAAGAATTACAGGAAGTCGTCACTTTCCTCAAACAACCGGAGAAATTTACCGCCGTCGGTGCCAAAATCCCCAAAGGAGTCCTGTTAGTTGGCCCTCCTGGTACGGGTAAAACCCTGTTGGCTAAAGCGATCGCCGGTGAAGCGGGTGTACCTTTCTTCAGCATTTCCGGTTCGGAATTTGTGGAAATGTTTGTCGGTGTCGGTGCTTCTCGCGTGCGCGACTTGTTCAAAAAAGCCAAGGAAAATGCTCCCTGTTTAATCTTTATCGATGAAATTGACGCAGTAGGTCGTCAACGGGGTGCCGGTATCGGTGGCGGTAACGATGAACGGGAACAAACCCTGAACCAATTATTGACAGAAATGGACGGTTTCGAGGGGAATACGGGAATTATCATCATTGCCGCCACTAACCGCCCCGATGTTCTCGATTCCGCTCTCATGCGTCCGGGCCGTTTTGATCGCCAAGTAACCGTGGATGCGCCCGATTTTAAAGGTCGTTTAGAGATTTTAGACGTTCACGCCCGCAATAAAAAGCTGGCCAACGACGTTTCCATCGAAGCGATCGCCCGTCGCACTCCAGGGTTCAGTGGAGCAGATTTAGCCAATTTACTGAACGAAGCGGCAATTTTAACCGCCCGTCGTCGTAAAGATGCCATTACCCTCCTAGAGATAGATGACGCGGTAGATCGCGTTATCGCCGGTATGGAAGGCACTCCTTTAGTCGATAGCAAGAGCAAGCGCTTAATCGCTTACCATGAAGTGGGTCATGCGATCGTGGGTACGCTCTTAAAAGATCACGATCCCGTCCAGAAAGTGACTCTGATTCCCCGGGGCCAGGCCCAGGGTTTAACTTGGTTCACTCCCAACGAAGAACAGGGTTTAACCACGAAAGCTCAGTTAATGGCCCGGATTTCCGGTGCTTTAGGTGGTCGGGCAGCCGAGGAAGAAATCTTCGGCTATGATGAGGTGACTACCGGTGCAGGTGGCGATTTACAGCAAGTCTCTGATATGGCGCGTCAGATGGTGACTCGTTTCGGGATGAGCGATTTGGGTCCTTTGTCCCTAGAAAGTCAAGGGGGTGAAGTGTTCCTCGGTGGCGGTTTGATGACTCGTTCCGAGTATTCTGAGAAGGTCGCTACTCGCATCGATGATCAGGTGCGCTCGATCGTGGAACACTGCCATGAAATTTCTCGGCAAATTATTCGCGATCATCGCGAAGTGATCGATCGAGTGGTGGACCTGCTGATCGAAAAAGAAACGATCGATGGGGGAGAATTCCGGCAAATTGTGGCTGAATACGCCTACGTTCCCGAAAAAGAACAGTTTGTACCACAGTTATAGGTTGATTTCAATCTATATGCGATCGGGTGGGTTAAGGCTCACCCGATTTTTTTATCCTAGTTAGGGTTTGCTGAATAAATGTGAAATGTAGGCAAGGTAAGAGTTTTGTGGCTTTTTTCGCGAAACAGGTGCAAGATTTTGAGAGAATCGTCGTTCAAAACCTTGCGTCTTCATCGGCCCGCGTCCTGTAGGGGCGAAG
>NZ_JASJFE010000348.1:0-2738 GCF_030067735.1 Microcystis sp. M53598_WE2
CGTTTGGTTTTCACGAACTAATTGAGTGGTTAGCTTATGTAAATGGTCTTTTCTGCTATCGGTGATTCGAGCCTGAATCTTAGCTACTTTGATTCTTGCTTTTTCCCGATTTTTTGACCCTTTCTGTGTTCGAGAATCAACAATTACCGTCGCCTCATAAACAAGTTGTAGACAACGCCAATCAGCACCAAAACCAAAAGCAGGTGGATTAAGCCGCCGCCAATGTTAATGGAGAATCCTAACAACCAGAGGATGAAAAGTATAACAACAGCAGTCCAAACGAGATCAAACATATTTCCCTCCTTGATTTAGAGAAAAGTGATAAAAATTCAGTCATCGATCCTTAATTGAGTATATCTTGAACCGTATCTTTTACGTCTTCTACTGCATTGCGAACTTGGCTTTCGACTTGTTTAGCTTTTCCAGCAACTTGATCTTGGCGGTTGCCAGTAGCTTTACCTATCGCTTCTTGAGCTTTGCCTTCAATGTTCTTTGTGACTGCTTTTGCCCTCCCTTTTAACTTCATCTGGTCTTTTATATCTTCTGCTGCGTTACGAGCCTGACTTTCGACTTGCTTGGCTTTTCCCATCATCTGATCTTTGGGATCGCCTGTCATGTTGCCAATCGCTTCTTGAGCTTTGCCTTCAATATTTTTCGTAACTGCCTTGGCTCGATTCATGCTTGCGATTTGAGTCTGCGATTGGGTGGGTAAAGTTGCAGCCCAACTATTTGTAGTTCCAAAATCAAAAGCTATAGTAATTGCCAGCATTATAGTTAAAATAATGGTGACAAAAAAGCGACGAACCTGTTGAAGTGACATCATTTTAACTCCCAAAAAGAATTTGATGAATCGATGATACATGGATGATGAACAACTACTGTCTAGACCCTTTCGAGAAAGATTTTTCTAGTCTTTGACGGCGTAAGTTTACCGAGGGAGAGATCTTCGACTTCTTTGAGAAGCTAGATATCTGGTAATATTGGGTTTATTTACGCCGCCTTGTCCTAGTGTTTCACCTGTCTCGAAAGAAACCATTTTTTGAGGAAGAGTTCCGATGAAAGCCTGGTTTCAATCATTTGTCTGAATGGCGGTTGCCGTGACAAATGACCTACTAATCAATAATTTTTTTGACTTCATCTTTCACATCTTCGATAGTGTGACGAACTTTTGCCTCTGCCTGTTTTTCCTTGCCCTCTGCTTGAGCTTTGGGATCGCCAGTCAGATCTCCTACTGCTTCTTGAACTTTACCTTCGATATTTTTGGCGGTTGCCTCGGCTCTATCTTTTAAGCTCATGATGCTCTCCTTATTGAATTTGTTGGATTTGAGAACTGCTTACCTAAGTTGAGCTAACAATTCTGCTTCTGGTATTACTGTAACGGGTGGTTGTTTGATTTACTGTATGAATTGATTGAGTCTGTATGAATTGCTTGAATACGACACAAAATGTAACGATACCGTTTCTGCAAGCATAGAACTTACGCATTGACAAAAAGGCTTAAATGTGGGTGGTCTAATTTTGTTATTCTTAGATACAATTTCTCTCTCGACTCTTGACAAAACCCTCTCCGATTTGATTTCCTGACATAAGGGCATCTCTTATAACAGAACAACTGATGAGAAACATTACGAAGCCAACAACTGCTCAATGTAATCTGGCTATTTACACCCTATTTTTGCTCGGCGAACCTAAATATATAAGCTGTGTTCGTTTGGCTCAAATTCTGGGCAATTTATCTCATGACAGTGTCAATCGTTTCTTGTGGCGAGAGAACTATACACCCAAGGATTTGTTGGATGAAGTGGCTCCTCAAATCGAACTTGAAGGAGGAACAATCAGTACAGACGACATGGTAATTGACAAGCCTTATAGTCACCCAGCTAAAGCTGAGTTAATCGATTACTTTTACTGGTGGTAAACACAAAAAAGTAGTCAAAGGTAT
Source organism: Microcystis sp. M53598_WE2 (assembly GCF_030067735.1). Lineage (NCBI taxonomy): Bacteria > Bacillati > Cyanobacteriota > Cyanophyceae > Chroococcales > Microcystaceae > Microcystis > Microcystis sp. M53598_WE2. The sequence goes on from NZ_JASJFE010000348.1 coordinate 1,943, forward strand.
TAACGTAGTTACCTGATATTATACCGATTGTAAAGGAAGGTCAGTTCCCGTTAATTATTGAATCGTTAATAAACAGGAGGGTCAGACAAAACATGAATATTTCTTAGAAATGTTGGACGAAGTAAAAGCTTGGGGATTGAAACCAGAGACAGTCACAGGAGATAGTTGGTATGCTGCCAAAGAAACCATGAATACCCTTAAAGACAAGGGCTTTCGGGGTTTGTTTGCTCCTCATCGAAAATTTGGGTCTGAAACCCCGTCGTTCTACGACGGCTTTACTGTTAAATATGAGCATCGTTTACGAAATATATGCTAAAATGTGAGGTATGGAAAAAGCCTATTCGTTTCGATTTTACCCCACACCCGAACAAGAGTCGCTATTGCGGCGCACGTTGGGCTGTGTAAGATTGGTTTACAACAAAGCTCTCCATCTCAGAACACAAGCATGGTACGAAAAGCAAGAAAGAGTAGGCTACGCTCAAACTTCTTCAATGCTAACTGATTGGAAAAAGCAAGAAGAATTAAACTTTCTCAATGAAGTAAGCTGTGTACCTTTACAACAAGGGTTAAGACATTTACAAACAGCTTTCACTAATTTCTTTGCTGGTCGTACTAAGTATCCTAACTTTAAGAAAAAACATCAAGGAGGAAGTGCCGAATTTACCAAATCTGCTTTTAAGTTCAAAGACAAACAAATCTATTTAGCTAAATGCACAGAACCTTTACCTATTCGATGGTCAAGACAAATACCAGACGGATGTGAACCAAGTACAGTAACAGTCAGATTACATCCTTC
>NZ_JASJFE010001013.1:0-2622 GCF_030067735.1 Microcystis sp. M53598_WE2
AAGAGGTAGTTAGATATGTGTAATTAATTGTGTCTAGCTGCTTACCAGTAAACAGTTACCATGTTCACTGATAACTGATAACTGTTTACTGATCACTGAAAAAAGCTTCCCTATTCCCCAGAAGCATTAGGACTGATTTTGAGAACTAAAACCCCTAAAGGTGGTAAACAAAGATCGATCGAGTAGGGACGGCTATGATAGGACCATTCCTCCGACCATTTACCACCGAGGTTGCCCATATTACTACCGCCATATTTACCCGCATCGCTGTTAAAGATTTCCTGATAAAAACCGGGATGAGGTACACCAACGCGATAATGGCTGTGGGGTTGGGGAGTAAAATTACAGACCACCACCAGAAACTCCTGCCAATTTTTGCTCCAGCGCAGGAAAGAAACGACGCTATGACTATTATCACTACAGTCGATCCACTCAAAGCCATCCTGACCAAAATCCTGGGTATATAAAGCAGGTTCACTCTTATAGGTGGCGTTCAAATCTGAGAAAAAGCGTTTTAGCTGTTGATGGGGTTCATGCTGCAAAAGACCCCACTCCAAATCACCCCAAACATTCCACTCACTCCACTGGCCAAATTCCATGCTCATAAACATGGTTTTCTTGCCGGGGTGGGTAAACATATAACTAAATAATGCCCGGACATTGGCGAATTTTTGCCACTCATCCCCCGGCATTTTGCCAATCATATTACTTTTGCCGTGAACCACTTCATCGTGGGACAAAGCCAGCATATAATTCTCGCTGTGGTTATACCACATACTAAAAGTGACATTATTTTGATGGAATTGACGGAACCAGGGATCCATGCCGAAATAATCGAGCATATCGTGCATCCAGCCCATATTCCACTTCAAATTAAAGCCTAAACCGCCCATATAGGTGGGCCAGGACACCATCGGCCAAGCGGTGGATTCTTCGGCAATAGAGAGAATTCCGGGGAAATAGCTAAAAATTACATGATTAACTTGACGCAGGAATTCCGCTGCCTCTAAATTTTCCCGGCCACCGTACTCGTTAGCCACCCATTCCCCATCTTTACGACAATAATCGAGATAGAGCATAGAAGCCACCGCGTCCACGCGAATGCCGTCAATATGGTACTTATCGAACCAAAAAAGAGCATTAGCGACGAGGAAATTTCTGACTTCGTTGCGACCGTAGTTAAAAATTAAGGTTCCCCATTCCTTGTGTTCCCCTTTGCGCGGGTCGCCGTGTTCGTAAAGATGAGTACCATCAAAGAAAGCTAACCCGTGGCCATCTTTGGGGAAGTGACCGGGGACCCAATCCACTAGCACACCAAGGCCATTTTGGTGACATTGATCGATAAAATACATAAAATCTTCAGGATTGCCGTAGCGACTGGTGGGGGCAAAATAACCCGTCACTTGATAACCCCAAGAACCATCAAAAGGATGCTCGGCGATCGGTAATAATTCGATATGGGTGTAACCTAATTCTTTAACGTAGGGAATCAGTTTTTCGGCCAACTCGTAGTAACTCAAAAAGCGCGCCCCAGTGTTCCATTCCGACACGGGAACCGCTTCCCCTTCCCCGGCAAGTAAACGGGGGGGTTCGGCACTAGAAGCGTGCAGCCAAGAACCGAGGTGTAATTCGTAAACGGAAACCGGTTGAGTTAAAGGATCGCTATGGCGGCGTTTTTCCATCCAATCGCTATCATCCCAAGTATAGCTATCTAAATTAGCCACGATCGAGGCGGTTTTCGGGCGTACTTCTTGGGCAAAACCGTAGGGATCAGATTTTTCGTAAATATGACCTTCCCAATTTTTGATCTCGTATTTATATTTAGTGCCAACACCGATTTCTGGGATAAACAATTCCCAGACCATATTATTACGTTTCCGCATTTGGTGATCCCGACCATCCCAGCTGTTAAAATCACCAATAATTGAGACGTTGCGGGCATTAGGAGCCCAAACGGCAAAATAAACCCCTTTAATACCCTCGATTTCAGCTAAATGCGCCCCTAATTTTTCATAAATGCGATGATGGTTGCCCTCCCCAAACAGATGTAAATCAAAATCGCTGAGTTTGGCAGAACGGAAGGCATAGGAATCATAGATTACCCGTTCCTGTTCCCCCTCGTGGATGCGTAATTGATAATTGTTCAGTTCACTGATATCGATAACGCACTCGAAAAAATGGGGGTGATAAGCGGTCGTCATGGGATATTCTTGTCTTTGGGACGGTAAAATAACCCAAGCGGCCGTGGTTTTCGGTAAATAGGCTCTAACAACCCATTTATTTACTTTTCCTTCTTCTTCTAGGGGATGGGCCCCCAAAACCTCAAAGGGATCGTGATGGAGGTTGTTGACGATTTGATGGACTTGTTCGGGGGATACCACTATAGACATTCATTTACCACTCTTGACATCTACAATACTTATAGCAAGGAAATAGTCATTTTTTTGTTGCCTTCTGGGAATTCTCAAACTAATGATATATTCTGCCTACTTAGGGTCTGCTGAAAAAGTTTTTCGTGGGGGTAGGGTGTAGGGTGTGGGGTGTGGGGTGGGGGGTGTGGGGTGGGGGGTGTGGGGAAGTGGGAAGAATAAATAAAATAATCTCCTGTCTCCTGACGACCGG
>NZ_JASJFE010000220.1:0-4421 GCF_030067735.1 Microcystis sp. M53598_WE2
CCCCTTGATAAGGGGGGTGCCGATAGGCGGGGGGATCCCCCCTTAATCCCCCCTTGATAAGGGGGGCATCTGACAACTTTTAACGCCTACCTACTTAAGTAGGTAGATACAATTAATTAAACATATCTAACTACCTCTTCCATAAGTGCTTGACATCCTCACCAAGAAGTTAATTTTGTGCTATTACTTATCAAATACAGCGTTTCTTATCAAGAGGAAGCATAACCTAATTTGGCATCGACGACCGGCTCTCCAAAAGGAGAACCTCCTACCCCACCATTAGGATAACTGTTTTAATTAGCCAATTATTTTCAGTGATCACTGTTCACTGATTACTGATTACTGATCACTGAATTTAGGCTTCTTGGTTGACAAAAGGCAATAAAGCCATTAAACGAGCCCGTTTCACCGCTTCAGTTAAATCTCGCTGTTGTTTAGAAGTTAAACCGGTGATACGTCTAGGCAGAATTTTGCCGCGTTCGGTGATGAATTTGCGGAGGAGTTCGGTGTCTTTGTAGTCAATCGGTTGACTGGGGGAGATGGGGGAGAGACGTTTACGATAGTAGCTCATAGATTTGTAAAGATTGCTTGACTTTTTAACTAAAGTGTGTTTACTTAATTTCCTTGTGGACGGTGTGCTTATTGCAGTGGGGACAGTATTTCTTGATTTCCAGTCTGCCGGTGGTATTGCGACGGTTTTTGCTGGTGGTGTAGCGAGAAACGCCGGGGGTACGCTTATCGGGATTACTGCGGCATTCCGTGCATTCTACAGTGATGATCAGGCGAACGCCTTTTTTACTAGCCATAACAACAGGGGATCGGGTAAATTTACACGCAATCGATCATTATGACATATCTGGCGCTTTTTAGGCAAGAGCGGCCGGGGCAACGCAGGGAATTGTCGGCTAAAAAGTTCAGTTTGGGATGAAATCCAGCACAAAAAAGCTAGAATAATCAGAGCAGTTGGCGAGGATGAGGAAAAATGACGGTAAGATTGGGTAAACCGATTTTAGTGACGGGGATAGGCATTACCATCGCTTTCACCCTGGGGGAAAGTCTCAATAGTACACTGAGCGAAATTGGTTCCTGGGGTATTTTCGGTGCGTTTGTCCTTGGTGCCGGTATCTGGTTTTGGCAAAAACCCAACTCGAAAATAGATTTTTCCCCCCCCACTCCCCTGAGTCTAGAAAAGGTTAAACAAGCGATTAGCAAGGCCGAGAAGATAATTAATTATCTGGCCAAAGAAGACCCCCATCAAGACTTAACCCCACTGAAAACCACTTTAACCCAATTAAACCAAGAATTTAGTCGCCAAGACCTGAAAATTGCCATTACCGGTGCTAGAAAAACTGGTAAAACTGCCCTAAAAAAACTACTAGAAACCGGCAACTTTGGAGAATCTATCGCTTTTCTGGAAACGGAACCGCTTCTAACTCTCGACTGCACCGCTAACCAGAAAAAGTCCCTAGCAGCCGACTTAGTTTTGTATCTGATCAATGGGGATTTAAGCGATTCCGAATGGCAAATTCTCCAGCAATTCGATCGAATGCACCAGCGTGTTATCCTGTTACTCAATAAACAGGATCGTTTACCCGCCGAAACCAGAGAAGAAATTCTCCTTTCCCTAAAACAAAGACTGAAAAAAACTATTCCTGCTCATCATATTTTAGCCATAGCCGCTGCCCCTGAACCCCTAAAAGTTCGTCAACATCAAAGCAATGGAGAAATCAAGGAATGGACGGAACCCCAAACCGTGGTTATCGCTCCTTTAGATAATCATCTCCGACAAATTATCGAACAAGAAAAGTCCGAATTAGTTCTGGGAACTATCTGGAGACAAGCGCTAGAATTAGCAAAGGAAACCAAACAATTACTCAATCAATCCCGACGCAAAAAGGCTTTACCTGTTATCGAACAATACCAATGGATAGCCGCTACTGCCACTTTTGCTAATCCTCTCGCGGCCCTAGATTTAGTTTTAGCGGCAGCTACTAACGCTCAAATGTTAGTGGATTTAGGGGCAATTTATCAACAAAAAATGTCCCTTGAACAAGCAAAAACAGCCATGGCCACCCTAGGGAAGATGATGGTACAATTAGGCATGGTAGAAGTGACAACCCAGGCATTAGGAACGATTCTCAAGGGAAATGCGATTACTTATATCGCCGGTGGTACAGTGCAGGGAATTGGGGCAGCCTATCTAACTCGTTTAGCTGGTTTAAGTTTAATTGAATATTTCCAAGAACAGGAAATTAACGAGCAGCTGAATAATGATTGGAATTGGACGAGTTTGCAGAATAAAGTTAAACAGGTCTGGGAACAAAATCAGCGCCTAGCATTTTTACAGGATTTTGTCAAGCAAACGAGCGCTCGTTGGTCGGCATTTTCCGGTTAAAAAATCTAGTTAAGAACCGGGAAAAGGTAAATGCTGACGCAGCACATCCCAGCGCGAACAATCCCAATAATCGATATGAGAAATAATCAGATTATTGTCATCGAGAGTTAATTCGCTGCGTCCAGAAATAGCGATACGAGGCCGCCAAGGTAAAGGGGTTGTCCAGTGCAATGTCCAACGGGTATTAATAATATTTCCCTGCCGTTCAATTGCGTGGACATCCATCTTGATAGCTTGGAACCATTGACTCATAAAACCAATCATTTCCCGATAGCGTTTAATCCCCCGAAATTGATTGAGAGGGTCTTGAAAATAAACGTTATCAGCATAAATATCATAGGTTTGATCGAGGGGAAATCTTTGATAATCTTGCTGCAAAATAGCGATAATATCCATAAAGTACCAAATTATTCCCGATAGCTATTGCCTTTTTTCACTGCTGAGGGGTCACTGTTAACTATTAAGTACCTAAGCAAAATTAGTTACACATATTTAACTACCTTTTGCCTATTGCCTATTGCCTATTGCCTATTGCCTCTCCTAACCAAGAAATTAATTTTGCACCACTACTTAAAAGATCACTCCCGTCAAACTAAAGGGACGGACTTCGGTAATTTTAACCTTAACAAATTTGCCTCGCAATTCCTCAATATTTCCCGTAAAGAAAGTTAAGCGATTGCCTCTAGTTCTTCCCATAACTTGACTAGCATCTTTAGGGTTAACGTCTTCCACTAAAATTTCCTCAATTCTGCCTAAATATCTTTGGGAACGTTCAGCGGCTTTTGTGGCCACTAAATGATTTAATCTTTGTAAGCGATCGCTTTTTACCTGCTCACTTAATTGATCATCCCAAATAGCGGCAGGAGTTCCGGGACGGGGAGAATAGGCCGCCGTATTTAATTGATCAAAACCAATCTCATCGACTAATTTTAAAGTATTCTCGAACTGTGCCTCTGTTTCTCCGGGGAATCCGACAATCGCATCGGCACTAATGGCAGCATCCGGCATTAAATCGCGAATATTAGCAATAATTTGTCGGTATTTTTCCTGAGTATAGCCCCGTTTCATGGCCTTGAGGATATCATTATCCCCCGATTGAAAAGGGATATGAAAATGTTCACAAACTTTAGGTAATTCCTGACAAGCTTTAATCAAACGTTCGGTAAAATAGCGGGGGTGACTGGTGGCAAAACGGAGACGTTCAATGCCGGCCACATCGTGAACGTAGTAGAGTAAATCGGTAAAATTGTGCAGATGTCGGCCGCTTGCCGTCACTCCGGGTAAATCCCGTCCGTAGGCATCGATATTTTGACCTAAAAGGGTGATTTCTTGATAACCCTGTTGTCCTAATTGTGCCATTTCTGCTCGAATTGCCGCAGGAGTGCGAGATTGTTCCACCCCGCGCACCCCCGGAACCACACAATAGGTACAGCGTTCATTGCAACCATAGATGACGTTCACCCAAGCGGTAATATTACTATCCCGGCGCGGTTTGGTGATATCTTCCATGATGTGGATGGGTTCGGTGGCCACCACCTGGGAACCGTCAAAAACTTGTTGTAATAAGTCTCCCAAGCGGTTTGCGTGTTGGGGACCGATAATTAAATCCACTTCGGGAACCCGTCTTAACAATTGTTCCCCTTCCTGTTGAGCCACGCAGCCAGCGACAATTAAAGTAAGATCGGGTTGAGTTTGTTTGCGTTTAGCCTGTCTACCGAGATAGGAATACACCTTCTGTTCGGCATTATCGCGAATTGTACAGGTATTGTAGAGGATTAAATCGGCTTCGTTGGCATCCTCAGACCATTGAAACCCCAAATCTTCTAAAATACCCGCCATGCGTTCGGAGTCAGCTTTATTCATCTGACAACCAAAGGTGGTGATATGGTAACGACGTGGGGACTTATTCATGATGCTGGCTACAGAAACAAGAGTGCAGGTTTCTATTTTAGGCTATTTATTCTCTGACTTGAAAGAAGCGGTCGGCGGTCGGCAGGATTCAGGAGTCGGGATTCAGGAGTCAGGA
>NZ_JASJFE010000523.1:0-2073 GCF_030067735.1 Microcystis sp. M53598_WE2
CATGGGGGCATTGCGGCTGGGGTTGTCTCTTTCATCGCTGATCTTTCAACGTAAAGTGCTTACTCTTTAACGATTATACTCGATTTGATCTTTATTTGGCGTTTAAGTCCCACTATTTACTCTTCATCAAGCGCCTAGATGACCTAGAACTGGCTAAGGAGCGTAGGGCCCAACGATTAGGCGAAAATCTCGAAAATCCCACCTTTACCCCCAGCCAACAGCATATCCGTTGGTCCCGCTTCAAAAATATCGATGATGCCGAGACAATGCTCCAGATTGTCCGGGATGAAGCGTTTCCCTTTATCAAAGATCTGGGGCAATTGTCCAAGGGTAGCACCTACGCTAAACACATGAAGGACGCGGTGTTTCTCATCGCGTCTCCGGCGCTGCTGGGGACAGTAATCGAGCAAATTGAAAAAATCCCCATGGAAGACCGGGACACCAAAGGCGACCTTTACGAGTATATGCTCTCGAAACTGAGTACAGCCGGGACTAACGGACAGTTTCGCACACCGCGCCATATTATCAAAATGATGGTGGAGTTATTAGCGCCAGGACCCCGGGAAGTTATCTGTGATCCGGCCTGTGGCACAGGAGGCTTTTTAGTGGCGGCTGCCGAGTATGTGCGGGAGTTAAAGGACAGCGAGGGGGGACGTTTGCTCCATGAACGCGGCAACCTAGAGCATTTCAATAACCAAATGTTCCACGGTTTTGATTTCGATGCCACGATGTTACGCATCGGCAGCATGAACCTGATGTTACACGGTATCGAGCAGCCGATTATCGAGGCCCGGGATTCCCTATCGGAGGATCACGCCGGGGTAGAGGATAGTTTTACCATGATTCTGGCTAATCCACCGTTTAAGGGTTCGGTGGAGAAGTCCACTATTGCCAAGGATTTATCGAAAATCATCGACACCACTAAAACCGAGTTATTATTCATGGCCCTGTTTTTGCGGTTGCTGAAGACGGGGGGAAAAGGTGCGGTAATTGTGCCGGATGGGGTGCTATTTGGCTCGTCCAAGGCCCATAAGGACATCCGCACCATCTTGGTAGAAGAACATAAGCTAGAGGGGGTGATATCGATGCCGTCGGGGGTGTTTAAACCTTACGCGGGGGTATCTACCGCAATCCTGATTTTTACGAAGCTGGGGGTAAGGGAAAAGGGGACTGACTTCGTTTGGTTTTATGACATGGTGGCGGATGGTTTCTCTCTCGATGATAAGCGCCAACCGATTGCCGATAATGATATCCCGGACTTGCTGCGCTGTTGGCAGCAACGCGACTCCGCTAAGGATACCAACCGCCAAGGGAAGGCGTTTTTTGTGCCTCGCGAGGAGATTCAGGCCAATGCTTATGATCTATCAATTAACCGCTATAAAGAGATAGAGTACGAGGAAGTGAGCTATGAGCCGCCGAAGGTGATTTTACAGAAGTTAAGGGCTTTAGAGGCTGATATTCGTCAGGATTTGGACGCATTAGAGGAGATGTTAGGAGATTAGGAGATGAAAAATCTACAGCTAGAGGTTATTCTGCGGGAGATAAAAGATTATTTCCATCTGCTCTATCAAAACCAATTACAGAAAATCGTCCTTTACGGTTCCCAAGCACGGGAAGATGGACGGGAAGATTCTGATATCGATCTTTTGGTCATTCTTTCTGGTGTGGTGGATCCTTATCAGGAAATTGACCGCACGAGTGAATTTATCGCTAGGCTTTGCCTTGATTATAATGTGGTTGTTTCCCGTCATTTTATCTCTGCGGCAAAGTTCCAGAGCGGAGATAATCCATTTCTTGACAATATACGACGCGAAGGGGTTACGCTTTGAGCAATGATTGCATTGGTAGTTTTGCTCAACCGAAAGGATATTTGATTTATGCTGAGAAATAAGATTTGTCGGCATTTAGATTCCAAGAGAGTGGTGGGTTACGCTATCGCTAACCCACCCTACCCATTGAAGGGAGAAGAGTTCATGGTAGGGTGGGTTAGACGGCAACAATCTAGGCGTTAAAGTCAATCTAACAATCCGTCGTAACCCACCGCTTTAGTCCACCGAAAGGATATTTGATTTA
>NZ_JASJFE010000662.1:0-7475 GCF_030067735.1 Microcystis sp. M53598_WE2
GCGAGAATATAGAACATATTTTCACATTGGTACAAGCTGGGAACTATCAGAATCAACTATATGTCGGATTGTAAATAAGACGGAAAAAATGCTTTTACAATCGGGAAACTTCCGTTTAAAAGGAAAAAAAGCTCTACTAAATCAAGCAGAGATACCGGTCGTAACGGTAATGGATGTAACGGAAACTCCCATTGAACGCCCCAAAAAGAAACAGAAAGATTTTTTGGGGGGTAAAAGAGGTTATCATACTTTAAAATCCCAATTAGTAGCTGATCAAAATACCGAGGAAATTATCTGTGTCTTTTGTGGGAAAGGCAGAGGTCATGATTTTAGTTTATTTAAAAAAAGTCGAGTTCGTTTTCATCCTTTAACTACCAGCATAGAAGACAGTGGTTATCAGGGAATAGCTGCATACCATAGTAATAGTTATACACCGAAAAAGAAATCGAAAAATAGAAAATTAACAGAGTTAGAAAAAGAGTATAACAAGGCTTTAGCTAAAGAAAGGATTATCATTGAACCTATAAATAGGAAACTCAAAATCTTTAAAATCTTATCCTGTAAATATCGGAATCGTCGTCGAAGATATAGTTTAAGAGTTAACTTGTTGGCGGCTATTTATAACTGTGAGTTAGGGATAGGTATAGCAGCTTCTTAAAAGTTGCCTAAAGATTAATCAAGTCAAGGAGAATTTATTCTCAATTATAAAAATTGAGATAGTTTGTGCCGCTTAAATAAAGAGGTTTTGATAACCAAATTAAAGCAGCTCTAAAGAGTTTTGAGTTAAAAGTTAAACTTCAAGTTTTCATTCAGGACGAATGTACTGATTAACTAATTTTTTGGGGAAAATTAGTTAAACCATCATTATAACATATAATTAATTTGCAAGAGTTCTAATGTCGCCTTGTTTGGAGAAATGAGCAAAAATTTCATCAACAATACCGTCTGTCATCACTAGCGATACATGAGGGTTAGATTGGCTCCATTCGATGACTCTGAGATGCCAAGTGTCTCTAGGACTAAGCAACGCTATCCAGTAAAAGGTATCGGCAAAAATTATTTTCATTCTTTACGTTTTGGTGTGCCATAAAGATAATGATCGTGTTGTTCGGCTCCGTCGGTGGGGAGTTGAGCGATAATTTCTGGCGGAACATCAGCCATAATTTCCTGAGCGATTTGCCAGATGGGTTTACGAGTTTCAGGATATTTTTCTGAGCGTGCCGACAAGAGGAAGTCGAGAACTTCTTGTAGGAGTGGCTCGGAGCTTTTTTCGATTTCCTGTAGGAGTTCTTCTTTGGCTGTCATGGCTGGTTTGGGATGGGGGAATACTCGATATTATAGAATATTATAGAGATTTATCGGGCGATCGCTGATTGTATCGCGGTTTCTCCATCAATTCCTTCGCCTCTTCAAGAAAGTCCCCTTTTTTAAGGCTTCGGCCGTGAGCTCAGCCGAACGGGGGATTGAGGGGGATCAAACTCGATTGCCCATTGTTGATAGCGATCGCATTTACTCAGTAATTGCAAGGCTTCGGCAATGATTTCATCTGGATTGGCATAACGCCCCGTATTTAGTTTGGCTTCGATCAGCTTTTGGTGTTCGGGTTTTAAGGTTAATTTCAGGGTCGTTAAGGCTTGGCTTTTTTCGTTATAGGTTTGTCGCTATGGAATCATCCCAGGGTTGCGGAGGCAAGAGGTTTCTCTCGTTTCTGCGGTGGGGTGGGTTTCTGGGCTGTGGAGATCGCGGTTCTTGATGTAGCTCGCTATTTTTGTGGTCTTGGGTATGGGTTAAAAGTTTGGGGTTGGGAGAGTGGGGAGATTGTCAGGATATTTTGACAAGGTTTGGGCTTAAGTTGGTAAAGTTGGGGATTTTTCCCAAGTTAAGGATTTTTGTGGGAGAGTTGAGGGGCTGAAAGTTAGGCAGGATAGGGATTTGAGGAATTTTATGGACTTTTTCCTTAAGTTGGTAAACTTTGGTTGCGTTGGGTGTTGAGATAAAATAGACTGCTCTTTAAGTTCGACTTAATTCTGATAATTTGGGAGAAAATTAAAATGGTTGTTGACAGTTCCGTACCCATTGAGTCTAAATCTATTCAAGCTGGACAGCTTCCAGTCGTGATGTTGCAGTTGCTCACAGGCAGTCAAACTCAGGACGGTCGCGCAGCTGGCATCTTTACTGCCGACGACCTAATCAAAATCTTGCTGTATGTCCGCGCTGCCAGGAAGCTACCGCAGAGCCTCGAACAGTTCACGAAAGACATCGGCAGCAACAGCACAGGCATCCCTGGACTTGAGCCTAACGAAATCATCGATTTGTACCAAAAGATCACTGACCATGCTAACCGCTGGACACCAGTCGAGGGCCTGGTGAAGGAGCAGGCTTCTAGCCTCAAAGTCGCATCGGATGACATCGTTAGAATTGGTGGCAAAGTCATCAATACCATCACCAAGATGGATATCATTGAGCAGATGCAAACCATCAACGACCCGACTGTAATAATCCCAATTTCTAGTGACAAGGACGCTAAAATTCAAATGGCGTTGCCAGAAGTCATCAAAAAGTTAAAGGCAACCTGCGCCGACCAGAAGCAACGGACGCTCAAGGTGCTTATGGCAGTGCGTGACTACAAAACCGAGATCTCTGGTGGCACCCTATCGGACAACAGAACAGTGAATGGTCTTGAGCCAGCGATCGTAGACAAGAAAGAGCGGGCTAAGAAAGCCAATTTGGATGGTCAGATCAAAGAACTCCAAGACAGTATTGATAGCCTTGAAAAGGATATCGATCAACTGAAGAAAGACTACGACAAGTATGTCGGGCTTGCATTCACTGGTGCCGCAGGCGGAATTATTGGTCTCGCCATTACAGGCGGCATTTTTGGCGATAAGGCCGAGAAGGTTCGGAAAGATAGGAACTCAAAAATCCAGCAAAAGGATGAGAAGTCCGAGGAGCTCAAGCGGAAACAGCAGGTAGAGGGCATACTCAATAAGTTTGCAACCCAATTTACAGATATTGGAATGCGTCTTCTAGATGCTCAGCAGTCCCTAGAGCACCTCGACTTCTTGTGGACTGACATCATCGCAAGAATTGACCAATCGGTTGATAAGTGGAATCAAGTCAAGGACAGCGATATGTTGCTGACCTTTGTTACTGACCTTGAAGGCATTGTCAACCCGTGGAAGGAAGTGGGTAACATGAGCACCGATCTTGGGAAAGTCTTTGACAAGGCTTATGAGGAGTTCAAAAAAACCTACGATTCCTAGTGAAAGCTCACCTCGATATATTTCCGCGTACAAGCCACGCTTTCCAAACACTTTTCAAACATAGGATAAGGTCATCATGAGCACTATGCAGTTTTCCAATTCTAAAGCTAGTATCCCGAACTTTGAGTCTGTGGCACAGTCTGTCCAAACTATTAAGCGAAGCGTTCCTGCGATGAGCGATGGAGCATATTCCTACTTTACCGATCGCCTTAAGCTCGCCGCCACTGTAGCAGACGACCTTAATCAAGAGATCAGCAACGCTCTTGCCTCGCTGCCAACCTCGTTGAACAACATGAAGGTAGTCCAACTGCTTCTACAAAAAATTGGTGAGATTGACGAAGCCCAACGCACGGGCAGTATTTCTACTGAGCAAGCTAACACCCCACGGGCACAGTTGCAAGGCAGGCTGAGTAATGCAGTCTCATCCACCCTCACAGACTTTAACAATGCTGCGACTAAGCTTTCTGACTCTGCTGATCGCCTCTCAACATTTGGGAAAGAAACCGAGGTGCGACTTAAGGATGCCATAGCCACCGAGACAGCAAACCATGAACGCCTAAAGCAAGACGTTGATCGTGAGTCCGCTCGTCTCAAAACCCTCAAAGAGCGCTATGATACCCTAGCTGCAGCCGTTGATGAAGCGCGGGGTGGGCCGACCGAAGAGCTTGTTGGACTCTTGCCAGATGAAGAGGAACTGTCGAGCCTTCTTGATGCTGGCCCGGGGGATGCCGCTGCTCCAGAGGTTGCAGTCGCGAAGAAGTCAATCGAGCTAGCCGTAAAGCAAATTAAGAAAATATTGACGGCTGTTGACAAGGTCATTAAATTCGAGCAACTCACCCAAATGCGCGATGAAGTCGGCAAGGCGGCAACGACGCAGCGCATTGTGGTAGAAGCCTTTCAAGAACGTCTGCGGGCGCAGAACGCGACGCTATCACAGCTAGACACAATTGGAACGGCGGGAACGTCCATGACAGCGCTGGCTACGGAAACCACTAAGCTGTCCACAGCATTCTTTAGTTTCGCGACAACACTTCGAGATTTGAACAATCAGGCGGTTACGGCGGATACCTTAATGACAATTATCAACGACATGGAGTTTTATGTAAACCAAGCTCGCAATGAGCATAACAAAGTCATCCTTTCTTAAATTGTTGTTCCGAACACGATCACCGTTCTTAATTGGGTGCGTTCCACGCACCTTTTACTTTTTAAAAACACTTTAATCTAAATTGCGATGAGCTATGTTATGACAACATATACTGCATTATTCATTGCTGATTTATCAGGAATCGTGGCGATCATTATCGTCCTCCAATCAGTCCTTCCTCTGAAGACATTGTAACATCAATCCCTCGCACCCTTAAACCTTTGGCGATCGCCTGAGAAACCCCTTCATCCAGTGCGATCGCCCGCTTCTGGTTAATTAAACTTTAAAACCGCGATTGTTTTGGTTTTTGAAAGAGCGAGCGCCGTGCTAACCTAGTGGACAGAAAGTAATCTACAAGCGATCAGTTGAAGCCATGAGTGAAGCCGTTGTAACACTTCTTAGACAGTTCAAAAAACTTTCAGCTAGAGAAAAATCTGAGTTCCTTTCAGCCAGCCTGAGTCCGACTGGAGACTATGGTGATTGGAGTAATGATGATGCAGTTCTTTTTGCCGCTCAATCGTTTGCTCGTCTAGATGCAGAGGAGGAAGCAGATGGGGAATCCGAAGCCAGTTCGTAGCGAAGTTTGGTTGATTGATTTTGGGATAGCAGCAAAAGTACGCCCCGCTCTTGTTGTGAGTGAACCTTATGGAGATGAGGATCGAGCTTTGATTGGTGTGATTCCTCATACAACTAGTATCAGAGGCTCCCAATATGAGATTCAGATCGACCTTCCCTTTCTGAAAAGAAAAGGTGCCTTCCTACTTCAGGGTTTTGTAACCGTTCCTCCACCCTATTTTGTGAAAAAGCTTGGAATGCTATCGGAATCACAGATGAAATTAATTGAAAACGGGCTGAAAGATTGGCTCCGCCTTTAATAATCGTCATATAAACCTTCGTCTTCTGGGGCATAACTATTCAGGAATGAAGAATGAAGGCGATCGCTAACCAACGTTTTGGGCTGAATGGTGATCACCCACTTCCCTTTTTGAAAATGATGTTTTAACAAAACGCCCTTACCTCAAAAAAGAATGGTGTATTTACGTTATCGAAAACCCTATTCGCTGTGAACCTCAAGAAGATAATCGTTTTCGCTTTTGGGCGCAGATAAAAGAATTTGGCGATCGATACCTGAGAGTCATTACTCTAGAAGATAAGCTGACTATCCACAACGCCTTTCCAGACCGGAGCTTTAGACCATGAAGATTAACTACTACCCAGAAACAGACTCCCTTTATATCCACCTTGCAGACAAATCCAGTGTTGATAGCCAAGAAATTTCAGAAGGAGTCGTTGCCGATTACGATGAATTAGGGAACCTAGTCGGTTTAGACATTGATAATGCCAGCAAAAAAGTGCAACTCGGTGAATTTATTATCAATCAACTCCCCCTCGTCCCCCTGAAAGCATCTGCATAAGTTTAAGTAAATTAGGGAGAAATGAAGCGGCGATCGGCGTGTTACTCTAAATGATTTTTAATAGCCACAACTTTTAACCCATTCCCTTAACTGATCCTCATCAATTTCTTCCTCTGCTTCAACCCCAGTTATCCATTCCTGCGGATCAGCTAAATTTTCCAATCTCTTAATGGCTAAAGCTTCTGCTGATGATATTGCAGGGTCATCTTCCAGAATAATAATAACCTCTACTTTTCTCCCAGGGAAAAGCTGATCTGACTGAATTTCTAGACGACCATCTGACTGAACAAAAATTGTTTGACGAATCGCTTGAGTCATTAGTAACCTCTTGGATTTTGTTAATGTTAATGTAAGCTAAAAATTTACTTTCACTCATCAAACTCAATTTTTTTTAGACTGAGTATGCTATCTAACAAGTCTTTTTACTCTTGAATACGACATATTTTTATAATATTACGTTACGCCATGCCGACCAATCTTGCCGTTGCTTGAACTGTCAAAACAGTGCGATCGCCGATTGCGTAGGGTGCGTCCCATTATCCCACTAATCGAAAAGCAGCATCAATCGGCAATTGTAACGGTAAGGATTGATTCCAGCGTTTCGAGAAAAATAAAATCTCCAAATTCTCAATCTCCCCAGAAGTCGGATTTAGACGAGCGACAATTTCATCCCCAATCTCCTCCGACTCTTGATCTGCATAGGGAGAACAGACATCTACATAAAGAATATCTCCCGTCGGGTCATAGCGAAAAGTTAGATTTTTTTCCATACCATTATTCCCCCTGTAATTTTTCGGGCTGTGTATATAGTCACGATCCAATGACGACTAAGATTAGATTGGGAAACCACCACCACAATTAAAAATCGTCCCGTCCGAATCGTTGAAAACCACTTAGAAAATAACAACGCCTTTTCATCGTGATCGCTAGAACGAATTAAATCTGGATCAGCTAAAGTCTGGGCTAATTGCTCCTCATAATCGGGTAATGTACCCGGATGGCGAACAATAATATGCTGTTCTCGCTCATCGGTTAATTCAACCTCTACTTCTAAATAACTACAGAAAAAAGACCTGGTCAAATTTTCTTCATGTCTCCAAAACTGATCTTAAATTTAAAAACCAAAACTTAATCATTGGCGATCACAGCTGCCAATATCAGAGACATGAAACGTGAAAACAACTCAGCCTTGCGACAAAGCATAAACTAATTGCTCTTGATCAGAAGCCCCAATCAGTCCTT
Source organism: Microcystis sp. M53598_WE2 (assembly GCF_030067735.1). Lineage (NCBI taxonomy): Bacteria > Bacillati > Cyanobacteriota > Cyanophyceae > Chroococcales > Microcystaceae > Microcystis > Microcystis sp. M53598_WE2. The sequence goes on from NZ_JASJFE010000662.1 coordinate 7,068, forward strand.
CCTCTGAAGACATTTTAACATCAATCCCTCGTATCCTTAAACCTTTGGCGATCGCCTAAGAAACACTTTCATCCAGAGCGATCACTGCCTTCTTGTTAATTAAACTTTAAAACTGCAATTATTTTAGCCTTGGAAACGTCAATCGCCGTGTTACCCCAAGGGATAGAAAATAGTCTACGAGCTATCAGTTAAAGCTATGAGTGAAGCAGTTGTAACACTTCTTATTGCGATCGCTGATCCCATAGGATGGTTTAGCATACTGTAACCCGTCAAAAACATTGATGACTAAGGCAAGTATTTTTTAGTATTGCAAAATTTAGAAAATTTTGCGGTCGCGGTTTTATTGTTGATGGTTGATAAGGGGCGTTTTTCAAAACAATTTGCCTTGAAAACTTAATGCTAAAATGA
>NZ_JASJFE010001071.1:0-1817 GCF_030067735.1 Microcystis sp. M53598_WE2
CATCCATGGTTCTATTTTAGAATATTCGCTCAATCTGCAAGATATTTATTATCAAGAACCGAATATTATAGCGATTGGTGATGCTGTTTCTACGGTTAACTTTTTAGGAGGGGAAGGTATTCGCTATGCTATGAAAGGAGCCGAAATTGCTTGTCAATACATGGAAGAATATTTACAGGGAAAATCGAGTAGTTTTGCCCCTTATCAACAGAGGATGCAAGAATATTTTCAACCAAAATGGAATTTATCTGCTCGCCTCAGTCGCAAAGTTTATTTAGAATATAGTGATGCGCGTATAGATCAAGGAGTATCCTATCTCAAGTATCTTGCCACCCAAGATATAATCGACATTTTATTTTACTACAAATTTGAAAAATACACAAAAGGGTTAGGAGGATTTCTGCTGGGGAAATTACGTCAATGGTGGCGCAGAATTTTCCCTAGTCAAAAACCTGAGTAAATAGGCTAGGATAAAGCTAAGGAAACAATATTGGTAAAGACCGTGAGTAAGTTTATTCGCTACAGTACAATTATCACTCTGCTGGGTATTTTAGGAGCCTGTAGTGGCAATCCTGCCCTAGAAAATCGTCTGGCTGCCGATCCTAATCTACAAACAAATCCCATACCAGAAAACTCTCCTAATAACCAGCAATTACCCGCAAATTTTCCCGCAGAAATTCCTCGATATAGTCAATCAGAATTATTATCCGTGCAGACAAATCCTGATAATACCGGTGGACAAACCCGTTGGCAATCCAACGATCCCAGCAATGCGATCGAGGCTTTTTATCAACAGGAATTAGTTAATAATAATTGGGAAATTATCACTCCCTTTTCTGGGGAAGGAGTTAATAGCACCTTGACAGCCCGTCGAGATAATTTAGAATTAACTATCACCATAACTGCCACTTCTCCCAATACGGAATATAGCCTCGATTATCGTCCAACGGGAACCCCGATTGCTTCCCCTAGTCCCTCCCCCATTTCTTCCCCCTTACCCAATCTTAATCCCACCAGTTTTAACGATCTCGAATCCTTACCTAATCCCTTAAAAAGCCACATTCAAGACTTAGCTAGATTAGGAGTATTAACAGGTAATAACAATCAGTTTAACCCTAATGATACAATAACGCGCCGAGAATTTGCTCGCTGGTTGTTACAGGCTAATAATGCCATTTATGCCAATGTAGCGGGTAAACAAATCCGTTTAGCTACTCCCAATAGTTCCCCAGCTTTTAGTGATGTTAAAAATAACGATCCCGATTATATTTATATTCAAGGATTAGCGGAAGCGGGGTTAATTCCCTCTCCTTTAACGGGAGATAGTAGCGCCCTTTTATTCCGTCCCAATGCTCCTTTAACCCGGGAAGATTTAATCGCGTGGAAAGTGCCATTAGATATTAGAAAAGCTTTACCGAGTGCCAATCTTGATACGATTAAAAATACTTGGGGTTTTCAGGATACTAATAAAATTAACCCGCAGCTGGTGCGCGCTCTTTATGCCGATTTTCAAAATGCCGAACAAGCCAATATTCGGCGAGTTTTTGGTTTTACTACCCTATTTCAGCCAAAAAGACCGGTAAATCGCGCTGAAGCTGCCGCTACTTTATGGTATTTTGGTTTTCAGGGTGATGGTGTTTCTGCTGCCGATGCTTTGCAGGGTCAAGATACGCAACAGAGTGGGGTTAATTAGGGTTTGCGGCAAAAAGTTTTTCCTGGGGGCAGGGTGTGGGGTGTGGGGTGTGGGGTGTGGGGTGTAGGGTTTTACCGATTTTGAGGGGGTCAATTACCTAATTTTCAGGGAAAAAGTCCAGGAA
>NZ_JASJFE010000051.1:0-10511 GCF_030067735.1 Microcystis sp. M53598_WE2
GACAATAAAAGTTTATTTAACTCAATACTAACCTCTGGACGTTCGACAAAATAACTCGGTTTAGGAGGAGCTTGATTACGATAGGAAGAAGATTTTAAAGAAGCGGATATAACCGGTTTAGGTTCAGGATCAATATCATGGTTTTCTAATATCTCACACCATTCGGGATTATCATAAACCCTTGCCAAAGATTCAGCTTCTAAAGATGCCGGACGATCTCTAATTGGCTGTTTAGATTGTACCCCAATCACTAACCCATAACAAACAATTGCTGATCCCGATGTTCCCTGCCAAGGTGACTGATCTTCTGCTAATCTTTCTAATTGTTCATCGGTGGGTTGGATTTCTTTACTATCTTTAATATTTAATAACAAACGGTGATGAGGAACACGATTAGCTACATCGACAGTTCCCTCAATATGTAACCCTGTGGCGTATTTTATCTCATCTTCAACATACCGTAAAAATAGAGGAAAGCCCAAACAGTCAAATTTAACTTTTTGGGTGCTACTCGCATCAGGTAACAACCCAAAACTTACAGGATCACAAGTTTCGATAGTTTCTGGTAATTCAACTAATGCTATATCGATATTATCGGGAGCTTTCCAAATTACTTGAGCGTCTATATCCTGCTTATCAGAATAGTTTGATGTTGATCTAAATCGTACTTTACAGTCGTTACTATTATCAAATAGATGCCGACAAGTCAAGAGTAAACGTCCCCCAATTCGATAGGCAGTGCCATACTTAGGGGCAACAATTTCTAAAGCGCGATCGGGTTGGAATTGGGGCATAACTTATCGGATTGATGTAACCTATTCTTCTGGGATGGTGATGGGTTACGCTTCGCTAACCCATCCTACAAATTAACTGCTTTGGGGGCAAGCATTGCGTCCCTAGGGGTATAAAATTCTAATCGGGAATATCATCACTTCCTGTCAATACAGGTTTTCCATCTTTCCCAATGGGTTTAAGGGTAATTTTAATTCTATGGGTTATCGTATCTTTATTGGTGACACCCCCACCCATTTCTACTACCCAAAATTTCAGCCCACCTTTGCCTTCTTTCGACTGCTCAACCACAAATTGAACCTCTAATTCAATGTCACCCACTTGAAAGCGAATCTGCTCACCCTCAGAGGCTAAAATAGATTTACTCAGTTCAACCCGCAATGCTTCTAAGGTTTCTCGAAGTCCAACTTTATTGATGTCCATAATTCTCTAGTTATTTTTGAAAGATGCAAACCAAAACCCTTTCAATTCTATCGTTTTTCTGAAACTTTAGGGCGGACGGATTGCCTTTATCCAATTGACATAATAGCCCAACCCGATCGCTAAGGAAAGCGCGGGTTGGGAAAAGACATCGACCTAATATTATCTCAAGACTAAAATGACAAATTGAATTAGCATCGAGCTATTTTGCTAATACAAGGTGTCAAGATCAAACTAAGGGGCTAAACGTTGCCTTTGCCAACTGCCATCTTCTTGACGATAATAACAGAGACGATCATGGAGACGACTGGGGCGACCTTGCCAGAACTCGATTAAACTAGGAATTAGCCGAAAACCGCCCCAATGAGGAGGACGGGGAACTTCACGACCCGCATATTCTTCTTTTAGTTCTGTCAGGCGTTTTTCGAGGATATACCGCCCGGAAATCACTTCACTTTGATTGGAGGCCCAGGCCCCTAAACGAGATTCCCAGGGACGGACAAAAAAGTAATTATCCGATTCCTCCTCGCTGATTTTTTCTACAGTTCCCTCGATCCTAATTTGCCGTTGCAATTCTCCCCACCAAAACACTAGGGCTGCATTGGGATTGGCGATTAATTCCTGTCCTTTGGCGCTGTGGTAGTTGGTAAAGAGAACAAAACCGAGAGGATCGAAGTCTTTTAACAGTACCATGCGGGCCCGGGGTTTACCCTCCGGGGAAATAGTGGCTAAAGTCATAGCGTTGGGTTCCAATCTTCCCGAAGATACCGCCCGTTCTAGCCATTGTTTAAATACAATGAAAGGATCGGCAGATGTTTCTGACTCTAGCAATTCTTCGAGATTGTAGTCCAAGCGCAGGTCAGCGATCGATATGTCCATGGTTTTGCTTGCTAAATTCTATCCTTTGAGATCCTACAAGATTCTACAATCATGACTATCACCTCGGCCAGTGATGCGATCGCCTCTCTTTTAGAAATGGCGGAACAGGGAGAAATTGACCCCTGGGATGTGCAGGTTATTGATGTGATCGATCGCTTTTTGGCAGAATTGGGGTTATTAAATGATCTAGATTTAGCCATGGCCCAGGCTAATTTACCCCAATCGGGACAGGCTTTTTTATGGGCTTCCATGTTAGTTTTATTTAAGGCTGATACCCTAGAAAGATTGTCTTTGGACCAGCAAGAAGAAAGTCTGATTGATGAGGAAATTAGCGAGTTAGAACGGGAATTAAGAACTTTACCCCGTTATCTAGAAAATCATATTCGCCGTCGTACTGCCGCCCCACCACCGCGAAAAAGACGGGTAACTTTGCAGGAGTTAATCACTCAATTACAACAGATTGCCCTAGAGATTGAAGCTTTACCGAAACTGCCTGTAGTTGTCCCGAAACCCCGGCCCCAATCCCGACGGGAAGCGGTACAAATTATCACGGAATTGGCCCACCAAGAAAATCTGACGGAATTGGCAGCGGAACTGGACTTTTTTTTGCAGAGAAAGTTTTTTCAATTAGAGAAAAAGGAGATAGAGTTTGAGTATTTATTAGATTTATGGCAAGCAGAAAAGCCTTCTAGTCACTCGGCAACACAGGAAAAGGTGGCGATTTTTTGGGCTTTACTTTTACTGGCTTCTCAATCAAAAGTGGAATTAAAACAAGAGGATTTTTATCAGGATTTGAGTATTTCTTTAATTACTTCATCGGCGAACATCCCTTGCTAGTATATTTATACTACTAGGGCGCAGATTCTGCGCCCTAGATACCTTACTATCTTAGCGGGTTAAGGCCGCGCCTCTTTCGTACAAAGTGCGGGCATAATCGGTCCAAGTACCCTGGCCCCAATAACGGAAACAACTGGTTTGCACGAGCAAATTATAAAGCAGTGCCTCCAGATAATCCGGTCGTCGGGTGAAGCTAGGATCCGCCTGTACTAAAGGATCATATTTCTCGTGGAATTTAGCGCTTAATTGGTTCATCGGTTCGAGAACATTTTCGTAACCGCGCACCCAACTGAGATCATTTGTCCAAGATGCCCCATCCATGGTAAAACGGTGGTCGGACTGTTTTAACTCAGCGATCGCCTGTTCCACTGCTTCTGGGGTAGCGGCATCGGGATTAACTCGCTGCCAGATTTTATGCTGGTGTACGGCTTGAATTGCCGGATAATCTTCGGGATTAACGCCAGCAGCCTCGATTAACTCCAGATATTCCGTACCGTTAAATCCTGCCACACTGGAACCCCCCTGCATTTCCCGCCAAGGATTGGGAAAATCGCGAGGAAATTCATTCATCATCACGCCACCATTTTCACCGTCGGCAATCTGGGAACCTAGGGAAGGAACCCAAACGCCGCCGATTTGCTGTTTACCGCGGCATTTGGCCTCGTGGTAGGGTTGCATTTGGGCGACTAATTTGGTGTCGGAACCCTGGGTTTTAATCAAAGCAGTAATCGCAATCACTTCACCCCGAGAATTACGCGCCACCAGGCGATTAGGAATATATTTTTGTTCCTGACTCAATCCCGAACCGTCGAGATTTTCCACCGAGTGTTCCTGTACCAATAACCAACGATAGCCGCATTCTTTCAGGGCTTTAATATACTCGTAGAGGGTATCGGGATGGTTAGGAAGGTGCATTTCCGGGGGAGAGAACCCTTTGACTCGTTTCAGGGCATCGGGGCCAAAAATCGAGGCAAAATAGGTTTGCCATGCTTGCATCTGTAATTTTAGATCGGGAATCGGTGTGGAAGGAGCCACCGCGTGACTCCACATCGTCCCCAACCATTCCACATAGGGTTGATATTGACTGTTACAGGTGATTAATTTGAGTTTATCGAGGATATCCTGCCGTCCCATCTGTACCAAACCCCAGAGGAGATTGCCGGAATAATCGAGCATAATCCGGGGATTACAGCCTTCCGCCACCAATTCCGGGATAAAATCGCCCATGCGACTGTAACACCAGGCAAAAACGCTGGCATTATGGTTATCACCATCCCCCTGATTCTCGAACATATGCTGGAGATTGCAGATTAATTCCCCGTTAACACCCGCCGGGATAGTGGGTTGGTGCATATGCAAGGCACAGGCAAAACCAGCGTTAATATTGTCTAATTTGAGATTTGTTGTCGGTAAAAAGATCGGATCATCGTGATTAACAATCGCTGCAATTTCCTGTTCCCAACCGCAAATAGTCGGTAGTCCGGGGCGGATTTCCGTGATAGGGTTCGATTTCGATGATACGGGTGTAGCGATCATAATTTTTCAGGCGAATAGATTGAGATAGTTTGTCCCCACTCTCCCAGGGACAACTTTTTTGACTGGCAACAGGTCACTCCTGACTGTTCACTGCTAACTGAGCTAAGAGTGCGGACTTGATCCTATCCCATTTATACTGGGAGTAACCCTCTCCAGACACAAGCCTTCGTAACTCGTTAAAAATCAAGATGATTCTTTACTGAACTTAACCGATCCTCGCACTATGATACAAACAACTATCCGCCCTTTTACCTGTAAATTTTAACCATGTTCTCGGCGACTACCGAAATTCTTGTTATCTTCTTCCTGATCCTCCTCAATGGAGTCTTTGCTCTCTCGGAAATTGCCATTGTCTCGGCCCGCAAAGTCCGTTTAGAACAATTAGCCAGAGATGATCGAAGGGCGGCGGTGGCCTTAAAATTGGCCAATGATCCCAATCAAATTTTATCGACGGTGCAGATTGGCATTACCCTAGTGGGAATCTTTGCCGGGGCTTACGGAGGAGCGAATTTATCGGTCAGTGTGGCGCAATTATTGGCGCAAGTTCCTGTTTTAGCCCCCTACAGTCAAGCTTTGGGATTAGGATTAGTGGTGTTAATTATTACCTATCTATCCCTAGTGGTGGGGGAATTAGTGCCGAAACGGTTAGGTTTAAGTAATCCTGAAAAAATCGCTATCCTCGTTGCTGATCCTCTCAATAGGTTATCAAAAATTGTTTCGCCCATTGTCCATCTTTTGAGTCAATCGACTAATCTGATTCTCGGTTTGTTGGGGATTAATACTAATAACAATGATTCCCCAATTACGGAAGAAGAATTGAAAATTATGCTTAAACAGGGAACCGCAGCGGGAACCTTTGAGGAAGCAGAACAGGATATGGTGGAAAGGGTGTTAGGATTGGGCGATCGCCGAGTAAGCCAGATTATGACCACGCGCCCAGATATTATTTGGCTAGATTTGGAAGATAGTGCCGAAATTAACCGCCAGAAGCTAATTGAGAGCAATCATAACCGTTTTCCTGTGTGTCAGGGCAGTTTAGATGAGGTTTTGGGGGTAATCGAAGTCACAGACTTATTGGCAGATTGTTTAACCGGTGAAAGTTTCGACCTGACGAAGGATTTACAACAGCCGCTTTTTGTGCCGGAAAGCACTAGGGGTTTAAAGGTGTTAGAATTGGTGCAGCAAAGTGGTCATCATATTGCCTTGGTAGTGGATGAGTACGGGGTAATTCAAGGATTGGTGACGCGCAAGGATATTTTAGAGGCAATTGTCGGCGATTTACCCCAATTAGATAATATTGAAGATGCTCAGATCGTGCAGCGGGAAGATGGTTCTTGGTTGATCGATGGTACAGTGGCGATCGAAGATTTTAAAGAATTATTTGAAATCAGTGAATTACCCGGGGAAAAACAGGGCAATTATCACACTTTAGGTGGTTTTATTATTACCCATCTTGGCAGGATTCCGGGAGCTGCCGATCATTTTGAATGGCAAAGGTTGCGCTTGGAAGTGGTGGATATGGACGGTAATCGCGTCGATAAGGTGTTAGTCACGCTCTTGTTGGATGATTTGTAAGTAATTGTTAGTAAACATCTAGATTTTTTCAAGCTTGTGAAAACCGATACAATTTTTTATCAACTCTTGCAAACCTTTCCGGGGTTAATTTTTGAATTACTGGGAGAGTCAACCCAGAAAGCTGAAAATTATCAATTCTCCTCCCGAGAAATCAAAGAATTAGCGCGTCGTTTTGACGGTATTTTTTTACCGACCACAGCAGCACCGGAACTAATTATTTACTTTGTTGAAGTGCAATTTCAGGATAAAAGCGATTTTTATTGGCGATTTTTAACAGAAATTGTCATCTATCTCAATCAGTATAAACCCGTTCAGGATTGGATGGCTGTAGCTTTATTTGCCTCCAGGGATATCGACAATAATTTTCCCTATCAACTACGGGGATTTGAGATAACGGGACAGATCAGACCTATTTATTTAGATGAATTAATCGATAGTCCGGCTCCGTCTCTGGGTTTAGGAATTATTCAGTTAATTGTCGCTACACCCCAATTAGCACAGCAACGAGGAAAACCACTTTTAGAAAAAGCGATCGCTGAAATTGATGATCTAGTTTTCCAGCAAAAAGTTGTAGAATTAATTGAAAGAACCTTAGCCTATAAATTTACTAATCTTAGTCGTGCGGAGTTAGAAGCTATGTTCGGATTAGATGATCTCAGACAGACTCGACTTTATCAAGAAGCTAAACAAGAAGGTCGTGAAGAAGGTCGTGAAGAAGCTAAAACTGAAGCGATCGCTGGTTTACTAGCTTTAGGTTTAAGTATAGAACAGATTGCCACTGCTTTGCAATTAGAACTTACCAAAGTACAAGAGACAGCGGCCAAATTATCCCCCCCAAATTAGAAGGATAAATTATTAGGTTTCTCCCTGACTTTACCCTATTCATTCATATTACGATAGGTAGCCACTGCCGAGGGAGAAATGCGATTGAGATAACGGAAAATCCAATATTTTAAGACTGTATCCAAGATAACGGGAAAAGTGGCGATAAAGAGAAAATTAAACTCGCGATTTTCCGGCAAACCGAAATGACGACTTAAACCTTCTAGGATCACTTCCCAACCGTGGGGAGAGTGGAAACCGACAAATATATCGGTAAAGAGAATAATTAAAAAAGCTTTAGCTGAATCGCTAAGATTATAGAGAATGCCATCCAGAAAAGACTTGACAATCTCGATTTCCCGACGACTAAAAGCGATAACAAAACCAAAGGCAATCAGGGAACAAATATCGGCGAAAATATTAGCGATCGCATTTAAACCTCGTTGGCGAAATTCTTCACTTAGTACCGCCGCTTTTTTGGTAATTTCTCCCTCGATTTCTTCGTTAGATAATTTGGGTGCTAAACCAATCATACCTCGAAAATGTAAAGCTTCCTCAAATCTTCTCAATTCCGAAAAAGCTTCTTCTTCTAGATCCTGATTGATAAAAATAAACTGTTCCTGTTGTTGGAAATATTTATTAACCAAGGGGGTGATCAGGAAAGTTTTGGTTAATTGCTGGGTTAATAAAGGAACAATAATTAACAGTAAAATAAACTTGAGAGAAATGGCTGTTTTATAACGAGAATTGCGAAATCTTTTTAAAACCGCCTCCTCCGATTCCTCCGCTTGGGGATCAATTTCCTGCTTAATGCGATTAAAAGTATTGACAAAAGAACGGGGTAAAACTCCCGGTTTTTCCGTAGCTTTTTGGGATTTATTGCTTTTGATCATTTCCTCATCTTCAAGACTACCCGCCGCTAAAAAAGAGCGATTTCTAGAAGTCTTATTTTTGGCTGTTTCCTGCTCAAAATTTCTGTTCTGGATACTTTTGGGAACATCTTGAATATCTTCTTGCCAATAATTACCTTGATATTTTCCGATAATACTATCGATAAACTGAAGTTTTTTCAGACAAACATCTGTGGTGACAGTAATCACCCCATTATTAATTGTCGGTTGATTTGGTCCGAAGGTATTAACGATCGAGCGACTAGCTTTAAACTCCGTCAATCTGACTTTAATTTTTTGCAGATAACCTTTAACTTCTGCGATAAAATAGGAATTAGTGGTACTGCCATAATTCGAGAACTCCGCTGCCACTTTTCGCCCTTGAAAATGCTTGTCTTCTATCTCCTTAATCTTCAAAGCTGCATGATAAGCCTCATCTAAAGAACGTTCAGGAGTTTGTAATAACCATTGATTAACACCTTGCAAAATCCGATTAAGATTCATAGGAAACAATTACTTCCACAAGGAAAAAAGCTAGAGTACCGATCAGTCATCTTAACAAATACAATCCAGAAAAAACGATGTCAATCATACCAATTTGGATCGAAGGTGGGACTCGATCGGGAAAAACCACCGCTTTAGTCGGGGAATTTCGGCGCTGGGTTGTTTCTCAACTTCAGTCCCAGGATTCATTGTATCTCGATCGACCGAAATCATCGCCCCTTCCCCGCTCGATCTTAGTTTTCGCTGCCAACGATGATAATAAACGGGAATTAGCCGATCAATTAGCCCTTGCTGTTAGGGGTAGCTATCCGATTCTCTGCAAAACCCCTTTAGGTTTTCTCACCGATGAAGTCATCCTGTTTTGGCCGTTAATTTTCGAGTCTTTAGGGCTAAAAGCGCAATTTCCCCGCCGATTACGCCCAGAAACGGAACAGGAACTCGCCACCCGTCTCTGGCAACCAGCGATCGCTGAATTCTTCCAGCCTACTAGCATAAATGAATATCGTTTCGTCCGTCAAGTTCTCGATTTGTTACAATTAGCCGGCGCTAGTGGTGTTCCCGCAGAAAAGATACCCGAAAGATTAGCCGACGGATTATCAGAAACAGATTTAAAACGAGTTTTAGCGATTAATGAGCAGGAAACACCAGAAAAAGTGGGAGAATTAATCATTCAATGGCGTGATTGGTCTCTAGAACGTGGTTTATTAAGTTATGGTATCATCTACGAACTCTATTGGCGCTATTTATTTCCTGATAGTCGTTATCAGCAGCAACTATTAAAACGCTTCCGGGGAGTTTTTGCGGACGATGTGGACGATTATCCGGCTATTGCCAAGGATTTACTCAGTTTTTTCCTCGATCATGATTGTTTTAGCGTTTTTACCTACAATCCCCAGGGAAAAATTCGCTTAGGATTAACTGCCGATCCCGATTATCTGCAAAAATTAGCGGCACGCTGTCAAATTATGTCATTATCTACCACTGACGGGTTAGCTGCTCAGTTTAGCGAGACGGTTCTCTCCTTAATCAGCGACGGTAACTATCTTGGCAATCTTCCCGATCAATTCATCTCCCTGCAAACCACCTCTCGCGCCGAATTGTTACGGAAGACAGCCACCGCTATTATTCAAGCAGTCAAGCAAGGAGCAGTAAAACCCGAAGAAATCGCCGTTATTGCCCCCGGTTTAGACGAAATCGCCCGTTATAGCCTGATGGAAATTTTAACCGGTGCCGGGATACCCGTTCAACCCCTCAACGAACAACGACCCCTGATCAGTTGTCCTCTGATTCGGGCATTATTGACCCTTCTCGCCCTTGTTTACGCAAATTTGGGGCGTTTAGCCCCCCAAGAGGCCATAGCGGAAATGCTGGTGATTTTTAGCCGTTATCGCTGGGATGAAGAAGAGAATTTAATTCCCGATATCGATCCAATCCGCGCCGGATTAATTGCCGATCATTGTTATCAAGTGCATCCGGAAAATCCTCGTTTATTAGCGATCAAAACTTTTCCCCGTTGGGATCGCTTAGGACAAAAAGCTTGTACTGCCTACGAAAGAATTTGTCACTGGATCGAAGGGATGAAAAAACGGCAGCAGCAAGCGAAACTTTTCCCGATTTTTGTCTTAAATCAAGCGATCGAAGAATTATTAAACGATGGGGAAAATTTGCCCTTCGATCACTTGGCAGCTTTGCGAGAATTAATGGAAACTGCCCAACATTTTTGGGAGATCGATCGGCGTTTGCGTGAGAGTGAACCCTCTTTTCAAAGTCCCAGCGAAACTATTAGTCAGTTTATCCAACTTTTGCGCCGTGGTACAATTACTGCTAATCCCTATCCCGTGCGACAATTTATTAAATCTTCCTCAGCAGTTACCCTAGGCAATATCTTTCAATATCGCTCTTTTCGTTCTAGTCATCGTTGGCATTTTTGGCTAGATTGTTCCTCCCCACTCTGGGAACAAGGAGGTGCTGCTACTCTTTTTGCTGCGCCAATTTTTTGGCGAGAAAGTCCCTATCAACGCTGGACAACAGAGGCAGAATTAGAGGAAAATCAGGCACGTTTACAGAGAGTTTTAAGGGATTTATTAGCAAGGGTAAGCGAAAAAGTTATCCTCTGTCACAGTGATTTAGGAGTATCGGGAACCGATCAAACCGGACAACTTTTATCCTTAGTACAAGCGGCAAAAGAATATGATTAAGCACTAGAAAAAAATTAACTTCTTGGTTAGGAGAGGCAATAGGCAATAGGCAATAGGC
>NZ_JASJFE010000435.1:0-3858 GCF_030067735.1 Microcystis sp. M53598_WE2
AAAAATAGGCTTTTCGAGGGTAATTCTTGTTTTAATTCTCCATGTACGCAGTCTTTAAAAGCCTCTATTTCGTTCCAAGACACGATTAAGAGTGGCTTTTAGGCTAAGTATAATTACTTATCGCGTAAGTGAGATGCTCCCCCACGATTACTGAATCGCCTGTTTTAAACTGCGACAGAATTCTTCGAGGGATTTTAACCCATCGCTGGGGGAATTATCGGCTAAACGTTTAACCATGGCACTGCCCACAATTACCGCATCAGCACCCCAGTTTTTCACCTGTAGCGCCTGTGTCGGCTCAGAAATGCCAAATCCTACCCCCACGGGTTTATCGGTGACAGAACGGATAGAATCGAGCAATTCCTCCACTCTGGTGGCCACTTGCTTCCGCATTCCCGTCACTCCCGTGACACTCACCAGATAAATAAAACCTTGGGATTGCCTGGCGATCGCTTGTATTCGTTCCGGGGGACTGGTAGGCGCTACCAATAAAATCACTTCAATTCCCTTAGCGGCAGCCGGTTGCAGCAGACTTTCCGCTTCCTCTAGGGGTAAATCGGGAACCACCAAACCACTCACCCCGGCCGCTTTTATTTGGTCTAAAAAGACATCTATCCCGCGATGATAGATGGGATTATAGTAAGTAAAGAGAATAATGGGAGCTTTCACCTCTCCCTGAGCATTTTTGACGATTTCTAGCACATCTTCCAACTTGACACCCCGATTTAAAGCGCGGGTGGCCGCCGCTTGAATAACCGGACCATCCGCAAGAGGATCGGAATAGGGAACCCCCAACTCGATCAGATCGGCCCCTGCCTGGTCTAAAATGCGTAAAGCTTGGGCAGTAGTGGATAAATCGGGATCACCGGCAGTAATAAAGGGAATTAAGGCACAATTCCCCTGGGAACGGAGAGAACGAAAACACTCGGAAACAGCAGTCATCGAAAATTACTGGAGACATAAAGCACCGTCTATTATCTCATGGTGGGGAATAGCTCATTGCTGGTTGCCGCAAGCTCAGGTAAAGAATTTTTCAAGTAATACTTAAGAAATATTGACAAAATGGCGATCAAGGTTAGAATAGGCTCAGTCTGGCAGTTTTAAGAAAATTTCTTGGATAATAAGGGTTTTTATTCCACTTTTTCCGGTACACAATAGGACTAATGCCCGATCAGGTTTCGTATAATCAAACACCATATTATATCTATGTTTTCCATTTACATTCTCACTCATAACGAAGAAATTGATATTGCCGCCTGTGTGGAATCGGCACTTCTATCCGATGATGTGATTGTGGTTGACTCCTACAGTAGCGATCGCACAGTAGAGATCGCTTCTCGTTATCCAGTGCGCGTGATTCAGCATCAATTCGAGAGTCATGGTAAACAAAGAACTTGGATGTTAGAAAATATCGAGACTAAATACGATTGGGTTTATATTCTCGAAGCAGATGAAAGGATGACACCCCAACTCTACGCAGAATGTCTACGTGCCACTCAACAGAAAGAATTTACTGGTTTTTATGTGGCCGAAAGAGTTATGTTTATGGGAACTTGGATCCGTCGCAGCACCCAGTATCCCCGTTATCAAATGCGTCTATTTAGAAAAGATCAAGTCTGGTTTAGCGATTATGGTCACACGGAAAGGGAAGAATGTCTGGGAAAAACCTCTTTTTTACAAGAAACCTATCCCCACTATACCTGTAGTAAAGGTTTAAGTCGTTGGATTGAAAAACATAATCGTTATTCTACCGATGAAGCGGCAGAAACCCTACATCAGTTGGCTAACGGTGGTGTTAGTTGGAAAAAATTATTTTTTGGTAAAACCGAAGTCGAAAGACGGAGAGCTTTAAAAGATTTATCTCTACGATTGCCTTTTCGTCCCTTGCTTCGTTGGTTTTATATGTATTTTATCTTGGCGGGAATTCTCGATGGTAAGGCTGGGTTTGCTTGGTGTACTTTGCAAGCTTTTTATGAGTATTTGATCCTCTTAAAAGTAGCGGAAATGAAACAGGGTTTACCCACTCCCCCCGAAGTGAGAAATCCTTTTCATCCCCCGCAAAATGGTGACAATAGTAATTCCCATAGGTCTAATTTCGTCTCCCTGAAAGGAAAAGCAGATTAACATTCAACCATTATTAATCAGTCAGCAATCACCTAACAACAACCTAGAGATAAAAAGCAATCCTGATCCATTTTTTATTAGCTGTGACATCAATTTCACGGCTGTTGTCTCATCTCAAGCTGTATGGTATTTAAACTGCGTAGTGGAATTTTATACCCCATATTCCGTACTGGTTAAGAGGAAGTAAAAAATATGGTTCTTCGGTTGGTGCTATGCGATGGACGGAGTTATAAGGGATGAAACCTTTATAGAGAAGGACATTGATGCGATTTTTGTCAATTGTTTTCGATCTAGAACGAACTAATCAATAGAACTCTTGCCAGATAAGGATTTAGTCGATTTATGCCACTCTATTGAACCATACCAAGTAACGAAGAACCAAAAATAAACTCAGAAATAGCGACGGAATAGCTACAATCAAATCAACCAGTCACTCACCTGAAAATGACCTAAGTACAGGACAAAAATTGTAGGGAATGAAGAAAATCCCGATGATTGGGCAAAGAAGGGTTAAGAATCAGATGACGAAGATGGTCAAAACCTAAGCGAAAAAGACTTTGGCTACGACGACCATGTTTTTTGAGCCGAATCGGATGAAGTTGATGAAGCCACAAGCCAGTCTTGAGAGACCAGACCAAAGCTAAAGTCAACAGAGCAAAAAGTTTACGCAGGCGTTCGGGGTCAGTAAAATGAGTCGATTCCAAACAAAAACCACGAGTCTTGAAAATGCCAAAAAGGGTTTCAATGCCCCAGCGCAGAGCGTAATCGCTTACCAGTCCGACTGTATGTGGGGGAGCAATGACTATTAAGAGGTCTCCATCCTCCAAACGCAAGGCTTCGAGGGAGACCCGATTGCCCCAAACCCGACAATCGCCTGGCAATTGCTGAGATTCTCCGATAGCCAGATGGGCGAAGACGACTTTGGCTGGCAAGGCTTTTCCATTTCGCTCAATCTTGTCGGTAGCCCGAATCCTTAACCGGAAAGACAGAGACGGTTCGAGCAGAAGATAGCGCAGCCAAGCTTGACCAATAAACTCTCGGTCAGCACACAGACAACGAATTCTCGCAGTGGGAAAAATTTTGAAGATCGCCTCAATGAACCGCATACGCTGATCACTGTTGGAGTTTCCCTTTTTCTTGAGCAGCCACCACAAGATGGGAATGGCGACTCCTTCGTGGACTATGCCTACAGTCAGGATGTTGTAGCAATGCTCGCCCAACTCCCAGGTAGTCCGGTCAAGACTCAACACCCAAGGCTGGGGGAGCTTCAACCAACCCACGACAATTTTCGCAATTTCAGAATAATCAAGCTCGAAGTTGCGGAAAAAGCGTTGTAATCTCTTGTAGTTGGATTCTTTGAGGGCTTTACCTCCAAATCCTACTGCTAACTCGCTCAGATTGACGGTTTTGACTTTAATTAAGGCTAGTAGGAACAGTGCTAGAAACGAGAGCCTGGCTCCATGCCATGCCAGATGGGGTTTAAGGGCTTGCTTTAAGGCGCTATACTGGTTCATAGGGTTTTAGAGATTGGTTCTATTTCTCATAAAACACTACTCTCGCCTACTTTTCAAGCTTTTTGTCCTGTACTGAGGAGAATATTAATCCCAGAGTTCATAAGGGTTTTGTCGGTCTAGAGTGTATCAGACTTATCTGAAATGAGGCTCTTCGGGAATTGTTATGCAAATAATTAACTTAAAATAAAATTCGATGAGAGCAACTACGCTCAAAAGTAGC
>NZ_JASJFE010000858.1:0-1582 GCF_030067735.1 Microcystis sp. M53598_WE2
AAAATTCCTGGACTTTTTCCCTGAAAATTAGGTAATTGACCCCCTCAAAATCGCTAAAACCCTACACCCTACACCCTACACCCCACACCCTGCCCCCAGGAAAAACTTTTTGCCGCAAACCCTAAATATTTTTCAACATCAGCAAAGAGCGAGTTTGAAAGCCGAGATTTTGGTAGAGATTGAGAGCATTGTCGTTATTGATGAAGACTTGTAAACCGATGCGGGTTTGTCCGCGACTTTTTGCCCAATCCTTAGCTCGATCGATTAGTGCGCTGGCGATACCTTGGCGACGATGCTGGGGATCGACGTAAATTAGGAAAATATGACCATAGCGATCGCCTGTCACCTGATCGACGGCGCTCCCCATCCAGAGACAAGCGATCGCCGTTTGTTGTCCTTCGACGATCCACAGGGGAGTATCGGAGCAAAAAAACTGTCTGACTGTATCAGCTAGATGGGAGAGGTTTTTTTGTTCGGGAAAAAATTCTTCATAGGTGCGGGTGAGAAAATTAATTAGTAGATAGCGATCGCCAGTTTTTCCCAGTCGCAGCCGATAATCTTCGGGAAGGTTAGCCATGCCAAGGATAAGAGAAAATTATGCCCAGGGATGGCTCGATCGGAGCGGGTGCCGCTAAATCTGCCGGTAAAAAAATCCGGATGCCAGTGGCAACCAGAGCAACTAAAAACACGAAGATAGTCAGGAGCGGGGCGATATATTGCCGAAAAAAAGCCATAATTATTTGATCTCTAAACTGCTGTTCCTTCTATTTTAAGGATTGCCAGTGGAGATATCGGCAATTTTTTTAAAAAAATTCGCCCAAAAAAAAGTGATCGGCATACCGATCACTACAAACCGACAACTAGACTATGACTAAACACCGATTAAATCTAACGAAGGTGCAAATAGGCCGCCTCTGCTTCCAATTGACGCACTAGAGCCTCATTTCCCTGCGCTCTAGCTACTTCCAGTCGGTGTTGTAAATTTCTGCGGAGTGTTTCCCTATGGGCCACGGTGGCCTGTGTTAGGACTTGCTGACGATTTTTGTTCATGGTGGACAGACTTTTGAGCGACTTAACTTACCTTATATCTAAATCATAACATTCTCCTTGGGAAACTGTATCTTTAGCTACTGAATTTAGCGTTAAGATTTATTAAAGCTGTTGGCAACCTTAGTGACAAGTCGATGACGGAACAGGCACTGATAACCCTTACTAGCGATTTTGGACTACAGGACGGTTATGTGGGCATTATCAAGGGAGTAATCGCGGGAATTGCCCCCCATGCTCGCACGATCGATCTGAATCATCAAATTTCGCCCCAAGACCTTTACGCTGGTCGTTTTATTCTCCTGAATGCCTATCAATATTTTCCCCAAGGCACTATTCATCGAAAATTTGGGTCTGAAACCCCGTCGTTCTACGACGGCTTTACTGTTAAATATGAGCATCGTTTACGAAATATATGCTAAAATGTGAGGTATGGAAAAAGCCTATTCGTTTCGATTTTACCCCACACCAACACAAGAGTCGCTATTGCGGCGCACTTTGGGCTGTGTAAGATTAGTTTACAATAAGGCACTCC
>NZ_JASJFE010000400.1:0-7498 GCF_030067735.1 Microcystis sp. M53598_WE2
GGATGTGTTTGCCGCTTACAAAGCCAGTTTAGGCTTTGTTTGGGCTTGAAATTTGTTTAAGTCCCATTAGGTACTTACTAAGGCAAAAGGTGGGGAAGTACAAATCAAATCGACACTCTCATCCGGCAACTCCCCCATCAGTGTCAGGCTATTACCCAAATAAGCAGAACCAAGCCGAGTCTCATAATAGGGATTTCGGCTGATTTTGATTAAACCATCGTACTCAGTAACAATTGGCACTACTTTATTTTCTAGCTATTTTTCCTAACTTCTAACCCTGGTTATCGGTCAGGGGTCGATGTTTCTCGACCAAATCGATCGCCTGGCTGACACTTTCCGGGAAAATTACCACTAAACCACCCTCAGAAACCGTACTTAAAGCCTTCTCTAAAGCCTCCGTTTCATCGAGAATAACTTCCGGACGCAAACTGGCATTTTCTTGGCTAATTCCCCTGAGAATTAAATCGGCCACTTCTCCCCGGCGGCGACCGCGAGTATCGTTATCTTCCTTAACAATAATTCGATCGAACATAAGCGCCGATAATTTCCCTAATAAAATTAAATCATCATCGCGTCGATCGCCAGGTCCCCCGACCACGCCGACTTTTTCCCCGGACCAATTGCCGACAAAACCGCCGACGGCTTCGTATCCGGCCGGATTATGGGCATAATCGATTAAAGCGTGATGGTGTCCCAAGTCAAACAGGTTCATCCTGCCGGGGGTCTGGGCCACGGAAGGTTTAAAAGTTCGCACCCCTTGGCGAATTAACTCGATATCGATACCCTGCACAAAAGTCGCTAAACAGGCGGCCAGGGCGTTAGCAATCATAAAAGGAGCCATTCCCTGCATAGTCACGGGAATATTGACCGCTTCCTCGATTCTCAGCGTCCATTCTCCCTCTAGAATCGACAGATAGCCATTCTCATAAATGGCGGCCATGCCACCGCGACGGATATGGTCGTGAATAATCGGGTTATCGGGACTCATGGAAAAATAAGCGACTCTTCCCTTAACTTTTTCGGCCATACCAACGGTCAAAGGGTCATCGGCATTTAAAACCGCGTAACCCTCGGCGCTAACCACCTCGGCCACAACGCTTTTTACTTTCGCCATTTGTTCGATGGTGTCGATATCACCGATACCCAAATGGTCGGCGGCCACATTTAACACCACCCCCACATCACATTGATTAAAAGCTAAACCCGATCGCAGGATACCACCCCGGGCCGTTTCTAACACGGCAATCTCCACCGTGGGATCCTTCAAAATCATACTGGCACTGTAAGGACCGGTGTTATCGCCCTTTTCTACCAGATAATCATCGATATATACGCCGTCCGTCGTGGTAAATCCGACTACTTTCCCCGTTTGTCGGCAAATATGAGAAATTAAGCGGCTAGTGGTGGTTTTGCCGTTAGTTCCCGTAATCGCCAGAATTGGCACGCGACTGGGAGTCCCGGGGGGGAATAACATATCGATAACTGGGGCGGCGATATTGCGAGGTAAACCGCGACTAGGGGCGACGTGCATCCGAAAACCGGGGGCGGCGTTGACTTCTACGATTACCCCGTCCACTTCTTTCAGGGGTTTGCGGATATCCTCTGTCACCACATCGATCCCGGCAATGTCTAAACCGATTAATTTTGCCACTCTTTGGGCGATCCAGACGTTTTCGGGGTGAATTTCGTCGGTACGATCCACGGCGATGCCGCCGGTGCTTAAATTAGCCGTGGCCCGCAGATAGGCGATCGCTCCTTGGGGTAAAATGCTGGTTAATTCATAGCCCTGTTTTCCTAGCACATTAAGGGCGGTTTTGTCAATGGTTATTTTAGTTAAAACGTTGGCATGACCGTCACCCCGGTTGGGATCCTGATTAGTAATTTCGATTAATTCTTCTATAGTTGAGCGCCCATCACCGACGACGTGAGCGGGGATCCGTTCGGCCACGGCGGCGACTTTGCCATTGATGACTAAAATTCGGTGATCACTGCCTTTATAATACCTTTCTACGATCACGCTGCGGGTTTTCGAGGCGGCACTGGCTAGATCATAAGCTTCCTCTGCTTCCTGTTGAGTTTTAACATCGATGCTGATGCCCCGGCCGTGGTTGCCATCGAGGGGTTTAATGACGATGGGAAACCCTCCCACTTCCTCAATTGCCGCTGACAACTCATCCAAGTATTGAATCACCGTACCCCGGGGGACTGGAATCCCACCATCCTTGAGGATAGTTTTCGTGCCTTCCTTGTCACAGGCCAACTCAACGGCTAAAATCCCCGAAAAACTGCTTAAAGTGGCTTGAATGCGCTTTTGGTGAACGCCATAGCCCAATTGCACCATGGCACGAGCGCTCAGGAGTAACCAGGGGATATTTCTAGCTTGTGCTTCTTTGACGATGGTTTCGGTACTCGGACCAAGGGCAGCATTATTGCATAAATCGCGTAAATCGGCTAAATCCTGGTCCAATTCTTCCTTAGAATAGGTTCCCGTATCGACAAGGGATTGACACAAACGCACGGCAGCCCTACCCGCATAACGTCCCGCTTGCTCGTCAACGTACTCAAATACCACGTTATAGACTCCGGGGGTGGAGGTGGCTCTAGTGCGACCAAACCCGACGGGAGTTCCTGCCAATTCCTGCAATTCTAGGGCGATATGTTCGATAATATGGCCCATATAAGTACCAGTGCGGACTCGTTCAAAGAAACCGCCGCGATAACCAGGGGAGCAGTAATGTTCGACTAAACTAGGGAGAACGTCGATTAGTCCCTCGTAAAAGCCTGGGATTTCATTCGATGGCTTCTCTGCCAGATCTTCGAGATCCAGACGCATAACAATGAGCTTGTCGCGACGAATACTCCAGTAGTTGGGACCGCGCAGGGTTTGGGTTCTGAGAATTTTCATGATATAGCTGATGTTCGCTGTTGAGAAGCACAAAGAAGCCGTTGTTTATTGTCTGGTTTTCCGAGATTAGTAAACTGTTCATAGTGAACAGTTTTTCAGGAGTTTTTTTACCCCAATTTAGCGATCACTTGCTGTTTTTTGAGATGATAGCCATCACCGTAGGCAAGAATATGTACCCGCAGATTATGCAGACTCAGGGGTTCGTTAGCGGTGACGTGATGGTGGTTGGTGTGGGACATTTCCCTAGCATCAATTACCGTCACTGTACCGCAGCCGATTACCGTCATCGTGCCATCCCGTTCAAACATAGCGCAGGTATCCTCATCGATGCCAATTCCTAAACGTTCGGGATAACCGGAGATAGCGCTCATTAACCGAGCCATGCGGTTGCGATTGTGGAAGTGTTGATCGACAATGACTTCAGGAATGAGACCTAATCCCATGGCCATATCCACTAGGGCCCGATTGGGTGCTTCCCCGCTGCTGCCCCCAGCAATCATGTGATGACCCATAACGGCGGCCCCGGCGCTAGTTCCGGCCAGGGTTAATTCTCCCTGTTGCACTCTTTGTCTGATTCTTTCCATCAGGGGAGTATCGGAGAGCAAACCGCATAAACGCAGCTGGTCGCCTCCGGTCATAAATACACCTGTACACTCTTCGATGTAGGCTTGAAATTGGGGGTCTTCTCCCTGTACGCGATCACGAATATCGATAACTTTGACGTATTTTGCCCCCATTTCCTCGAAAATCTTCTGATAGCGATCGCCGATTAAAACCGGTTCTCTGGAAGCGGAGGGAACAATAGCGATCACTGCTTCGCTACCCCCAGCGCGATTCCAAAAGGTATGCAGTATCTCTTTACCGTGGACTTTATCCTCGGCACCTCCAATGACTAAAATCGCCGTTTTGAGAGATATGGGGGTAGGATTTTGGTGGTGTTGGGTTTCTAGCTCGATGATCATGTCACTGAACGAATAGACATTTTTAGGGATGGAAGGTTTTTCGGGAAGATGGACAGGTATCTTGATGTTATTTTCCCTGAACGGTTGACGGAAAAAAATGCGGTTTAGGAATATTTTTCGGGACATCAAGCAATAGTAGAGGCGATTTTAGCAATTTTCTTCGATCCACTGGCAATGACGGACTGTTAGTTAACTTTAAGTCTAGGCTAGACTTCGATCACTCAAGCTAGAGCCAGAAAAACCCCTAGACAGTACAGCATAGTCTATCATGTTATCGAGATAGACTAGCGCCAAATTAGCAAGATTTTAACCGATCGAACCGTGACAAAATGATACATTAAACACTATCCCAGTCTAGGCCTTAATTTTCCCCGTGCAGTTTGACATTATTACTCTCTTTCCCGATTTTTTTACTTCACCGCTGCAGTCGGGGTTGTTGGCAAAAGCTCTCGAACGCGACATCGCTAGGGTAAATTTGGTCAATCTCCGGGATTTTGCCCACGATAAACACCGTCGTGTCGATGATGAACCCTACGGTGGTGGTGTGGGAATGTTACTAAAACCAGAGCCAATTTTTGAGGCGATCGAGTCTTTAGAAATTTTACCACCCCGGGAGATCGTGCTGATGACTCCCCAGGGGGAACCTCTCCATCAAGCTTTACTGAAAACTTGGGCCGGTAGTTATCAGCAGTTAATTCTCATCTGCGGGCATTATGAAGGGGTAGATGAGCGGGTTTGTGAGCATTTGGTGACTAGAGAGGTATCTTTAGGGGATTTTGTCCTAACTTGTGGGGAAATCCCTGCTTTAGCGATTATTAACGGGGTGACGCGGTTGTTACCTGGGACGGTAGGTAAGGCAGAATCGTTGAAATTGGAGAGTTTTGAGGCAGGTTTATTGGATTATCCCCAATATACCCGGCCGCCAGTCTTTCGCGGTTGGCAAGTGCCGCCGGTTTTGCGATCGGGTAATCATCAGGATATCGCTGATTGGCGCTATCAACAACAACTGGAGCGCACGAAGGAACGTCGTCCAGATCTCTGGCAAAAATGGCTAGAGGAACCGGATTAATCGCCAAAAATGCTCCCGTGGGAAGTGGGGTGTGGGGTGTGGGTACTTAAAAATCAAAATCACCGGTAAAGGAACGACGGATGGGATAGGAAACAGATTTATATTCTGTAAAATGGGAAGTATTGGTCAGTTTTTCTTCTAGTCGTAATAATACTTCTTGATTATTGATATTATTCCCTTGACTGGTTAGGATAAATCTTACTGGAAATTCTCGCTCTCTTGGATTTTCCGATGGGGAATCAAAAGTCAGTTCGTGGAGATCAGAAATTAACTCTCCTATGGGGGTATAGATGCCAGCTTTTAGCCTACGAGGTTGAACTTTATCGGTGACGGGTTTTTGTTGATAAAAAGTAACAGCTAGTTGCCCTGATGTAATGGTTGAGGTAGAGTTACGAATAATTTCCACTTCCACGGTAGAAAGATCCCCTCGTCTTTTTTTATTAACTTTAACAATGGGAATAATAATTTCCTGTAAACTTGCGCCACCATGAACAAAACGACTTCCCGATCCTTGGATTCGTAAACGACTAATAGATTTGGGAATTTGGATTTCTAGTTCTCCCGTTAAACCGATCTGTTGTGCTTTAAATTTTTTGAGTCTATCGGAGTCTTCTAGTGCTTTACCGATCAGAAAACGCCTATTTTTTTTGATGATTTTATCCCCTGGGACTTCCACCGTGGAAAAATCACTATTCTCGACATCACTATGTTGGTAAATGAACCCATGATCTGCCGTAATCAATAGGTTACTGGCATTGGCTCCCGTCAGTTTTTTAATGAGCTTATCGAGGTCAGAAAAGGTGTTTTCAACCACCTGAAAAACTTGTTTTTCTGTTGCTAATTTATCTCCGATCTGATCAATTTGATTGTGATAAACATAAACCACATCGTGATCTCGAAATAGGGAACGACTTCGATCCTGATTTAATTCTAATAATTCTTTGGCTTGAATAACTGTTGCTTTTTTTTGGATCTTTTGAAAGGCTTTTTGGATAATTTTACGCCGATTTTCTGTTCCTTGAGAGTCTTGTTGATCTACATAAACAGAATCATCAATTATTTCTAGTGTTTGATTAGGCAAAAGGGCAGCCATTCCCAGTGCAGTATAACTGGGTAAGAGAGTGATAGCAGCTTCTAGGGTGGCTTCATAACGATCCTCTTGACGAATTAAACTGACTAACTCATCCCCGATTTCATAGCGGAGAGCATCGGAAATAATGACACAAACTTTTTTATCTTTTTTCAAAAATGGTTCTACCCATTTGCTAAAAAATGACCTTTGTGAAGAGAATTCTATCTTGTTCCATTGGGTGACACTATCAACAAAGACTTGCCAAGAACTATTAAGGTTTAAAAGATAGGAATTTACATAACGGTTTTCAATTTCTTGACTAAGTTTTTCTGTCAGAGTAGGTTGAGCAGCCGCCACCAGATGATAAGTAAATTTACGGTAGAGTTGATCAATTTTAAACCAAGATTGACAATATTTTTCTAAGCCATCTTTGAGGGATTCGATGGATAAGTTAGCTTCATCTAAGACTTGAATAAACTGTGAGGCATAGTTAACAACTTCGTACAAATGTTTAAATTTTCGATACCAGTATCCTTGTTGACGCTGACGCACAATATTAATAACTTCATGAGTCGCAATGGTTCGATTACTAACCGATTGAATGAGATCATGAATTATTTTTAGGTCAATTAAGCTAAAATAATCTATTGAGATAAGTTCTTGATAACGTCGCTGGTTTAGTTTTTCCTTAATATTGAGCATTTTAGCACAATGATCGGATAAGCTTTCAAAAGATTTTTCAAATTGACGGCTATCTTTCCATCTGTTGAAAAAAATCAGGGCATCTTGTGTTAGTGTTTCCTGTCCTTCTAAGGCGTAATTATAACAGGATTTAAAGAGTTGTATGACAAAGTCTTTGATACTTAACTCTGAGGAACGATAACCATAAACTTGTTCCATTTGTTGCCAAAGAAATTTAGTTAAACCAGTGCGATCGCAGAGTTTAAATTTTTCGTCTTGTTGTTCGGCGTATTCTTTTAAGAGTTGTTCTACAATGGAATCTAAACGGGGAGGTGCGGCAGTACAAACCGCCAACATTTTTAGGCGAATATTGGTTTTTGTGTCATGGGGTTGAAGTAATTGTTTTAGGGATTCTCGGCGTTTATTAGACAGAAAAAATTCACGATGAGGAGCAAGTACATCGGCAAATTCTGTCCCTAGTTCTAATTCGTTTAGCCAAAGAGAAACTTGATCGCTGCTGAATTTTCCCTGTGCTAACTCCACATCTAGTAACCAGTTATCTAAATATTCTGGTTCTTTGCCTTCATGGTATAAGAGGAATTTTTGTTGAGGTTGTTCTTTTAAAATTCGATATTTTAGTCCAAATTCGTTATTTTTTATCTCTATTTTTTCAATGTTTTCTAATTCTAATCTCTCGAAATCTGAGCGTAACTCTTTTTCGGTGTCATACCAAAAAACAATCCGGTGACGCTCAAAAAGTTTAGTTAAGGCTTGTTTAATCTGCTGATTCAAGGGGTTAATCTCCAAAA
>NZ_JASJFE010000824.1:0-1771 GCF_030067735.1 Microcystis sp. M53598_WE2
CCCTTAATAAGGGGGGTAGCTGACAATTTTTAACACCTATCTAACACACCTGAAATTGCTAATTAACGCATGGTGACAAATTCCTCGGCAGCACTGGGATGAATGCCGACAGTGGCATCAAAATCGGCTTTTGTCGCGCCCATTTTTACGGCAATGGCTACTCCTTGAATAATTTCGGCGGCGTGATCTCCCACCATGTGCGCTCCGAGAATTTTACCACTTTCCTGATGGACAACTAATTTCATCAAAGTTTTGTCCTCTCGGCCTGGTAAAACATTGTAACCAGGGCGGAATTTAGACCGATAAACTTTAATCTCCGTGTCACCATATTGTTTTTTTGCTTGCAATTCTGTTAATCCCACCGTCGCCGCTTCAGGAGTAGAAAATACTGCCGAAGGAACATTTTCATAACTCATTAACCGGGGTTTATTACCAAAGACTGTATCGGCAAAGGCGCGCCCCTGATTAATGGCCACGGGAGTTAAATTAATTTGATCAGTACAATCGCCCACGGCATAGATATTATCTTCGCTGGTTTGGCTATACTCGTTGACGACAATTGCCCGATTTTTTACCTCAACATTGACATTCTCTAAGCCTAATTTTTCCAGCTTAGGAATTCTGCCAGTAGCGGCTAATCCTAGGGCATCAACAAAGAGCATTTCTGAGGTTTCTTTCCCCTGAATATGTACTTTTAAACCCTCAGCAGTTTTCTCGATCGAAGTGGGGAAAGTTTCGGGCATAATTTTAATTCCCTGACGGATCATTTCTGCTTGAATCTCATCGCGGATATCCTCATCAAACCCTCTTAAAATCTTGTCTTTACGGATTAACTGCACCACTTCCGTCCCTAATCCGTGCATAATACCAGCAAATTCTACCCCAATATATCCTGCCCCTAAAACTATAATTCTTTTTGGTTGTTCTGGCAGTTGAAACATGGCATCAGAAACTACCGTATGT
The DNA here is from genome assembly GCF_030067735.1 of Microcystis sp. M53598_WE2. NCBI lineage: Bacteria > Bacillati > Cyanobacteriota > Cyanophyceae > Chroococcales > Microcystaceae > Microcystis > Microcystis sp. M53598_WE2. The sequence continues at coordinate 964 of NZ_JASJFE010000824.1, forward strand.
TCGATCCCCGGAATATCGGGTTTAACCGGATGTCCCCCCACGGCAATTAAAATTTTATCGGCAGTAATTTTCTCGTCTCCTACCTCTAGGGTATGGGTATCAATAAACTTGGCATAATTAGGAAAAATCGTCACTTGAGAATTATCGAGCATCTTTTGATAAATGCCATTTAAACGGATAGTTTCCTGATTAACGGCGCTAATTAATTTTTGCCAATTTAACTGACTCTCTACCGGACTCCAACCGTAACCTTCCGCATCCTTAAATAGTTGCGGAAAACGACTAGAATAAACCATTAATTTTTTGGGAATACAACCGCGATTAACACAGGTTCCTCCCAAACGATCGTATTCTGCTAATCCCACTTTTGCCCCGTATTCGGCTGCCCGTCTAGCGGTGGCAATACCACCAGAACCACCACCAATCACCAATAAATCAAAATCATAACTCATAAAAACATCCTCGCAAATGAATAGAAGTTTGACGGAATCAAGAAACTTTTTTGGCAAAAAGGGGAGCGAATATCTCGGATCAATCCCTAACTGAATCTATCGAGTAACTAGCAGAATATGGTCACTAATGCTGCTAAATTAGAGTCAATTTATTTACTAAGTAGCTGGTTATAATTAAATTAAAAATGGATTTTAGGTTCGATCCCCCCTGCCCCCCTTGATAAGGGGGGTGCCGATAGGCGGGGGGATCAGAATTGATAATTTTTACTGTATCTAAATAGCTGGTTATAATTAAATTAAAAATGGATTTTAGATTCGATCCCCCCTGCCCCCCTTGATAAGGGGGGTGCCGATAG
>NZ_JASJFE010000644.1:0-2561 GCF_030067735.1 Microcystis sp. M53598_WE2
CACCCCACACCCCACACCCTGTCCCCACGAAAAACTTTTTCAGCAGACCACTAACTATAACTTAAGAGCAAAATAGCCGATTTTTTAGCTAACTTAACAATACCCAGTTCACCAAAACTACCCCTGCACCACCTGTTTAAGGGTGGTAAAGGTTTCTAGGTTGATTAACCCCCGGCGCTGGCCTTTTTGGTTGGAAATGCCCAAAAATACCGATTCTCCCTGTTTGGGATTGCGATCGAATCGGGGTGAAGAATTGATATAAACTAAAGCACTATCAGACTCCATGGCGAATTGACGACTTTCTCGATAGGATTCGGTGACAATACAATCGGCATGACCGCTACTATACTTATTAATCCAAGCGATCGCATCAGTTAGGGTATCCACTAACCTAAAGGCCAGCTTTTTTTCTAAATAGGGTCTTTGCCAATCATTATCGGTAGCAATGGTTAAATGTTCCGGAAAATCCGCCGCTAATCGGGTATCTCCCCGCAATTTAAAGCCTTTTTCCTGCAAACTTTTAAACAAACGACTTAAAGTCGAAGAATTCTGATGGGGACTAATTAAAACTTTTTCGATCGCGTTAACCGGATCGGGTATGCTGCCATGACTATCGATAATTACCTGACGGGCTAACTCCAAATCGCCACTAGGAGACCAATACAAATAACAGTTTCCCATGGCCGCGCGCAAAACGGGAACCGTGGCCAATTGACTCACCTGACCGATTAAACTAGGGCGACCGTAGGGAATAATCAAATTAACATAATTTTCCTGCGTCACCAACTCCTCTAGGGAGGGACTAGAATCACAGGGTAAACCACTAACACAATCCACCGGTAAACCCACATCTTCCAATGCTTCTTGGATAATTTCCGTAATCACTCCATCGGAATGACTAGAGGCATTGGAACCGCGAATAATCAAACTATTGCCACTTTTTAGGGAAAATCCCGCCGCTACCATCGCTAATTCGGGAAAACCTTCATAGACTAAGGCAATCACTCCTAAAGGCATCCTTTGGCAATAGGTTTGGGACGGATTAAGTTGATAGGCCGCGTTAATTACCTGTTGCAGCGGATCCGATGCTTCCGCTAGTTGTTGCAATACCTCCACCGTCGTCTCTAAACGTTCGGGAGTTAACCGTAACCAGCGAATCATTTGTTCTGAGACGGCCATCTCTCGACTGACCTCTAAATCGAGGGTATTGGCTTCTAAAATGCGATCAAAGCCAGTTTTAATGCCATTAGCGATCGCGATTACCCCGCGATTTCTTTCGTTGCCATTGAATTGACCCAGATCCAGAAAAGCATTGTATGCTTGCTTAAAGATCGTCGGGGGGGTTTTGGGGGAACTTTCGATCATAGATTCTTGTCTAGCGTCGATAGGCTAACCAAAAGATGAATGCGGGCAAAATAACTAATAGCATAACTAGAATTGCCCCAAAAATCACGCTTACCCCCGGCGGTGATTTCAAGATTAACGGTAGCCAGACGACCGATAATAACAGAATTATCCCCATCATCAGGGGCAAGACTCCTTCCCCAAGACGCTGATTCGTACTCACCCAACGAAATCCCGTCCAGCGCCAAGTGCGTTTATAGGGATAGTGGGGGGCTAATTGTTCGATAATTTGGCCGTTTTCCTGTACCACAAATATCTGTTGACAGCGATCGCAGCCAAAGGCATCGGTCAATAAAATCGGGCATAATGTCCCTTTCCGACGACAGGGACAAGGATAGTCTTGGTGTTGGTCGATTTTGGTATATTTATGCGGTCGCACAAGCTAAATTTTTGTTTATAAACGGTTGTTTTTAGTCGCTCGTGGTCAATGGCTAAGGTATTCAATGGTTGCCCAAAATCCTCAACCCTATTGCTCACGGGTAATTCCCATCTTAAGGGATATCCCTAAATTATTCATCCTGACCTTAAGGTATATTTCAAGATTTTTTCAAGCGGGCAACGCGATTCGAACGCGCGACATTCACCTTGGCAAGGTGACGCTCTACCACTGAGCTATGCCCGCAAGCCGTTTTTTTCACACTTACCTGAGTATGCCAAATCTCAGAGCATTTGTCAAGTAGTTTGGAGCATTTTTTGACAATGATTCATCTTCCGGCAAGTCCCCCAAACCCGTGATAGCTTCGAGAACTACTTCTATCTTAGCCTGTAGTCGGTTGAACTGATGTGCCAAGCGATCAAAGCGCTTGTCAATGGCGGCGAATTTTTCATCTATATGCCGTTCCATAGCGTCAAAAGCTGCCGTAATCCGCCCCTCTGGTTCTAAATCTAATTCCAGAGTCTTGATTCTCTCGACAGCGTTGACTAATTGCCGTCTGAGTTGGTTAATATATTTGTTCTGTTCAGCTTCGCTCATCGAAAATTTTGGGTCTGAAACCCCGTCGTTCTAGGTTGGCTTTACTGTTAAATATTAGCGCATTTACAAAATATATGCTAAAACGTGAGACATGGAAAAAGCCTATTCTTACCGATTTTACCCCACACCCGAACAAGAGTCGCTATTGCGGCGCACTTTGGGCTGTGTAAGATTGGTTTACAAC
>NZ_JASJFE010000318.1:0-10485 GCF_030067735.1 Microcystis sp. M53598_WE2
ACTTTTTGATGGGAAAAAAGTCTAAAAGTCTTACCCAACAAGGTTTTTAGATTTATTGAGCAAACACTAATTAACCAAAGAAAAATGTGTGTATCTAGTAACAATCTCATTGTGGATAAAACAAGTCTAAAACTTCCTCTGGTAAAGGTTCGTTGAAATCATCAGAGATGGTAAATTCTCCTCTAGCTAATCCTACCGGACGAGATCGATGAGATTGACTTAAAAATTGCCAAATTATCTTAATTTCATTTTCACTTAAAGGATTTGTATTGTCCATTTCTTGGTTATTTTTAACTAAAAATTGCCATTTTTGTAATGCTTTTTCTGTTAGGTAATTGTCGGATTTGTTTGCTGCCTCTTGATGAGTTAACTTATCAATAAATTGCCCAACTAAATTAAGATTGTCTGCGGACAAAATTGCTAACTTCTCAGTTAATAACTGGCGTAATTCTACATCGTTCATGATTTTTTAACTATTAACTAAACATCGATTGTAGTCCCCAAAAAGGATAGATACACCCAGGTTAATTCCTAGAGGAGTAATTTCGGGGCTGTCAACCAGAATAACTGACACTTGCCTAGGGGATTTTCCTGATTGGGAACCTCTAGACCAATTATTCCCGCTTTTTTGACCGATAATTTTCCTTGAAACTTGCCCCAAACTAGCATTTCCGTCCAATAGCCTAAATCCGGTTCGTGGCCTACCATTGCGATCGCGTTTTCCTCTCGCTGATAGTCCGACTTTTGCCACCATTGCACCCAATCTTGAATATTGCCGTTGGGTGATAGGGGATTAAATTGCTCAATTTTACGGCTTAAACCCGCTTTTTGCAAAATTTCGGCGGTTTGCACGGCACGCACCAGGGGAGAAGTCAAAATCAGGTCAAATTTCACCCCCAACTGTCCTAATCTTTGGGCAACTTTAGCAGTTTTGGCCCTACCTTCCTCGGTTAAAGGACGTTCCCTGTCGTTGAGATAATCCCCCGATTGTCCTGCTAATCCATGACGCACAAAATAAAGTTTCATATCAGTGTTAGGTCGGTCTTTGCGATGATAACAGATAGCTGAGGTCTAATAGCTAGGTGCGAATTACCTTTTCATCGGGGTTAACTAGATGGGAAAGTTTCTGTTTAATTTGGGTGTCATACAGTTCCCACTTGAGTTTCGCATATTCGGCATTATTATTAAAACCACCGAGGAAACCGATCGGAATTTCAAAACCTCCGGCCATATAACGACCACCACCAAAAAAGCGACCTTGGTTATCCTGTCCGAAAGCTTCCTTGAGAAATTCATCGGGATCTAGGGTAATTTTACTGGTACGCATAGAACCAATGACTAACTCGATATCCTCATCTTCATCGTGAACGATACCATAAACTAAAGCCGTGTGAACATTTTCTTCTGTCACCAAAAAATCGGCAGCTTGGGGAATCGCATCCCGGTCATCATAACGCAAATAACCGACCCCGGCGATCGAATAATTATTTTTAATAATACGGTTTTTTAAGGCCCGTTCAATCACATCCATCACCCGTCGGGATCTGGCCGATTGCAGGACAGCATTTAATAATTGGGCATCGTAGAAACGACTGAGATAACCAGCAGCAATAAATTCACACTCTTGCGCTTGCATTAAATTATTCGTATCCGATCGCAATCCGTGCATCAAAGCTGTGGCACACTTAACATGGACGGTATCGCTACTATTAAAATTCAGTAACCCTTTTTGGATATATTGGGTTAACATCGCCGCTGTTGCCCGCATTTGGGGACGAATATCGACAAATTCCGCGTCTAGATCCCCTTGGCGGGTATGATGATCGATCACGACAATAATGGGAATTTTTGCCTGTTTAACCAGAGTGGTTAACTGACTATTGGTTCCCTGACCATCGACAAAAACACAACCCTGATAAACCGAAAGATCTCTATCCTTGAGGGTATGGACTCCCCAACGTTTAGCCGGTAAACCCGTTAGTTTTACCAAAGCGACATTTTCCTGATGGGAGAGAGTACCCGCATAGACTATATCACAGTGAATATCGTACTGTTCGGCGATAATTTGATAGGCCCAGGCGCTAGAAAGAGCATCGGGATCTGGGAAATCCTGCATCACCACAATTTGATTTTCGCCGCGGTGATTTTCCAAAGTACGTCGCAAGCGATCGATTAGGGAAATAAGTAGGGTATCATTACTAACCGTGACTGGAGGAAGGGGACATACTGCCGACGCTTCCCCTACCACTACATCGGTTTCGAGGGACTTGGCAGGAACTAGACTCAGTAATTCAGCCATCATTTTTAGAAAAGTTCGCTTAAAGGTAGATTCAGTCAGGATTTTTTGAGCTAATTAATTCTAGACGATATTCTGGCTCGATCGGTTCATCTCAAATATTAAGCTTTTCCAGCCCCTAGCTCCCCACTGTCGGTCCATAACTCTAGTCTATCGAAAGACCTCTCCTGTTTGTTCTGGGAGAGCGGTTAGGAGTGAGGGCAATTAACCATCGCTGCCATTACTTGTTAAAATAGATAATTTAGATAGTCAACAGCTTACCATTAATCATGGATGAACCGATAGATATTGAAGTAGTTAGAACTGAAGCACTAAGAAAGCTGGGTAGAAATATAGTTAATTTTTCAAAGATTGAAGGTACTTTAAAGTATCTACTTTCAGTGACTCAGAGCGAGGGATTATCAACATCAACCCTTAACCAGTTGGTTGACAATTATGAGAGATTTCGTAAGCACACATTAGGTCGCCTAGTTGGGAAATTACATAACACTGTGCTAGTGGATGATAGTCAGTCTGAACCTCAACTAGACTCTTCTGAGTTAGGTATGTCTTGGTCATTTAAGGCTACCTATAGTGACCCAGATTTCTTAACTGCTCAGAAACAGGCTCTCTCAGACATTGTGGCGGAACGAAACAAGTTGATTCATGAAGATTTAGCGCTACTCGATACTAGCTCTATAGAAGACTATTATAAGTTAATCAGTTTTTTAGATGAACAAAACCCTCGATTATTAGCTCATCTTGAAGAGCTTGGGTGGATGTTAACCTCATGTATAGAGGGACTAAAAGACCTTCAATCATTCATTAAATCACCAGACTTTCACCAGTTTATACACTCTAGCCAATCCGATGCCTAACAAGCGCGTGTACAGGGAACGGCGGCAGACACTATCGGTTATGATGCAGACAGTTGGTCACACCCTGTCCCCAGGAAAAACTTTTTGCCGCAAACCCTAAATATTTGCCCCGGTTTTTTATAGTAAAGTTATACTATTAAGCAAGCAAAGACGAAATTCTAGGGTTAAGCAATGGTTGGACAACTCGACGACAGCCCGAAAACCGCAATCGTCTATCCCGATAGCGATGGTAAACCGATGGCCGATAATACAAGACAATTTCGCTGGATTACGACGATTAAAGCGAATTTAGACTGGTTATTTGCCAATAATGCCGATGTTTTTGTCGCTGGCGATTTACTCTGGTATCCCGTGGAAGGAGATAATAAGACTCGACAAGCGCCCGATGTGATGGTCGCTTTCGGCAGACCGAAAGGGGAAAGGGGATCCTATCAACAGTGGAAAGAGAACAATATCCCCCCGCAAGTGGTTTTTGAAATTCTCTCTCCAGGTAATACCCAAACGGAAATGACCAGAAAACTACTGTTTTATGACCGTTATGGTGTGGAAGAATACTACATTTATAATCCCGATAAAAATGATTTGGGCGGCTGTATTCGTCGGGAAAATCGGCTCGAAAGTCTAGAAAATCTCGATAATTGGGTAAGTCCTCGCTTGGGCATTCGTTTTCAATTAGCCGAACCAGAGTTACTCTTGTATTATCCCGATGGTCAACCTTTCACCAGTTACAACCAAGAACGACAACGGGCCGAAGCGGAACGACAACGGGCCGAAGCGGAAAGTCAACGGGCCGAAACGGAACGACAAAGGGCCGAACGATTGGCGGCAAAACTGCGGGAGTTAAATATTAATCCCGAAGAAACTTAAAAAAAATTATTGATCTACTCAATCGATCGAGATAGTCTCGCTACAATGAAAGTAGATAAATATCAAGTCCTCTAGCTAGAGTCGCAACAGTAAGCCCAGAAAAAATGCGCTAGGGCAGGGTTGACTAAATCGACGAAGCAATCGCTAAATAGGGGTAATTTCCGTCCACTTCTCCCCAATCCTGAACGGGAGAGGCAGAACCGAAGAATTTCTATAAAATTTCGGTAAGGGTGGAAAGATCAAGTAAGTTAGCGTTAGGGCTTAATCTTCGCCACGGAAAGTAGAACTATGACAGTTTGTGAATATCGGCCAGGTTTAGAAGGAATTCCCGCCGCCCAATCGAGTATCAGCTTTGTGGATGGGCAAAAGGGAATCTTAGAGTATCGGGGCATTCGGATTGAGGAACTCGCCGAAAAAAGTACCTTCCTCGAAACCGCCTATCTCCTTATCTGGGGTGTTCTGCCCACGGGGGCGGAACTGGACGAATTTGCCGATGAAATCCGTTATCATCGACGCATCAAGTACCGTATCGAAGACATGATGAAATGCTTCCCCGAAAAAGGCCATCCCATGGATGCGCTACAAACTTCGGCGGCGGCTTTAGGGTTATACTATGCCCGTCGGGCTTTGGATAATCCCGAATATATCCGTCAGGCAGTAGTCCGGCTATTAGCGAAAATCCCCACCATGGTGGCGGCGTTTCAATTAATTCGCAAAGGTAATCATCCCATTCAGCCCAACGATAGTCTTGATTATGCGGCCAATTTCCTCTATATGTTGACGGAAAGACGACCAACGGATTTAGCGGCGAAAGTTTTCGATGTCTGTTTGACCCTCCACGCCGAACATACCATGAATGCCTCGACTTTTTCGGCCATGGTGACGGCTTCTACTTTAACCGACCCCTACGGTGTCATCGCTTCAGCAGTGGGAACTCTCGCCGGCCCCCTCCACGGTGGGGCAAACGAGGAAGTATTGTTAATGTTAGAGGAAATCGGTTCGGTGGCTAATGTTCGTCCCTATGTGGAAAAATGTATCGCCAATAAACAAAAAGTTATGGGTTTTGGACACCGGGTATATAAAGTTAAGGATCCCCGGGCGACGATTTTACAAAACCTTGCCGAACAATTATTCGCGGAATTAGGTTCCGATGAATACTACGATATCGCCCTAGAATTAGAACAGGCAATGGTGGATATCTACGGCGAAAAAGGTATCTATCCTAATGTGGATTTCTATTCGGGATTGGTCTATCGGAAATTAGGCATCCCCAATGATTTATTTACCCCGATTTTTGCCATCTCCCGGGTGGCCGGTTGGTTGGCCCACTGGAAAGAACAATTAAATACTAACCGCATTTTCCGTCCTACCCAAATCTACACTGGAGAACACGAAGTCCCCTATACACCGATCGAACAACGTTCTTAGATTTTATCTCATATTTTTGATGGAAACACGGTTTCTCGCCTTTGTCAATCTTTCCTAGGCGAGATTTTTTGTCTCATTTCCTGTTATATTGATGGGGCAAGGAAACAGTCCAGCGGCTTTCAGCTTGGTCAGTTTCGGTGTATATAGCAAGGCAAGGTCTCTACTTCTAGATAGTCGGACAGAAAAATATTAAAGATTATGGTGAAATTTTGGCAGGGATTAACGGTATTTTTAATTTCTTGTTTATTGCTGATTTCCCTAACTGCTTGTGGTAATCAAGTTAGACGCAATCAAGTGGTCATATCGGTATTAAGTGACCCAAAAACCTTTAATGCTGTTTTATCGGCCGAATCCCCGAATATTTTTGGTTTAACCTACGAAGGACTATTAACAGAAAATCCCATTACTGGCAAAAAAGAACCGGTCTTGGCAGAATCTTGGACAATTTCCGATGATAATTTGAACATTATTTTTACTATGAGAGAGGGTTTAAAATGGTCGGATGGTCAACCCTTAACCGTTGATGATGTGGTTTTTACCTATAAAGATTTATATCTAAATCCTGATATTCCCAACAACTACCGCGATAGTTTAAGAATAGGATTAAAAAAAGAATTTCCAGTTATCACTAAACTAGATAATCGCAGGATCGAATTTAAACTCCCCGAACCTTTTGCTCCTTTTTTAGATGCTGTCAGTTCACCGATTTTACCTAAACACGCTTTAGAAAAAACTATTCAGAAAAAAAGCCCCGATGGTAGGTTAGAATTTCTCTCCACTTGGGGGTTAGATACTCCTCCCGATAAAATTGTTTTTAATGGTGCTTATAAACTAAAAGAATATATAACGGGACAAAGGATTATTTTTGAGAATAACCATTACTATTGGAAAAAAGATGCCCAGGGACAACAATTACCTCATATAACTTCGGTAATTTGGGCAATTGTTGAATCGCAGGACACAACTTTACTGCAATTTCGTTCTGGAAGTTTAGATTCTATTGGGGTAACTCCCGAATTTTTCTCCCTCTTAAAAACTGAAGAAGAAAGAGGAAATTTCACTATTTTTAATGGGGGACCTGCCTACGGAACCCAATTTATCGGTTTTAATCTCAATCAAGGAAAACGCGACGGAAAACCCCTAGTAGATCCGATTAAATCCCGTTGGTTTAATAACTTAAATTTCCGCCAAGCTATTGCCTACGGCATTAATCGTCAAAGAATGATTGATGATATCTATCGAGGATTGGGACAAGAACAAAATTCTTTTCTTTCTATCCAATCTCCTTTTTACGATAAAACCCTGAAAGGTTACGATTACAATCCCGAAAAAGCCAAAGAATTATTATTAGAGGCGGGATTTAAGTATAATAGTGATAATCTCCTAGTCGATGCCGATAATAATCCCGTTAGATTTAACCTGATTACTAATGCAGGAAATAAAATCAGGGAAGCTATTGGGGCGCAAATTAAAAATGATTTAGCCGCAATAGGAATTCAAGTGGATTTTCAAGCGATCGCTTTTAGCAATTTAGTTGATAAACTGAGTAATAGTCTAGATTGGGAAGCTCATATTTTAGGGTTTACTGGCGATAATGAACCCCACGCCCCTAATATTTGGTATGTAGATGGAAATCTCCACGCTTTTAACCAACAACCTCAACCCGGCAGCCCGCCGATTCAAGGCTGGCAAGCGGCGGATTGGGAGAAAAAAATCGCCGATTTATACGTCAAAGGTTCCCAAGAATTAGACTTTGAGAAGCGCAAAGTTATCTATAATGAAATTCAACAACTTCAACAGGAATACGTCCCCTTTATTTATCTAGTTAATCCCCTCGCTTTGGGGGCTGTGCGTAACTGCTTTGAAGGAATACAATTCTCCGCCTTAGGCGGTGCATTCTGGAATCTAGAAGAATTAAAGAAAACCTGTGGAGGTGTTTAATGACTCATTTTGGCATTCTTTGTCCCACCGCTTCTGGACATATCAATCCTCTCCTACCTTTAGGAAAAGAGTTACAAAAACGCGGTCATAAAGTTACCTGTTTTTTAACTCTTGATGGTGAAGAAATGGTGCAAGCAGCCGGCTTAGATTTTCAGGCAATTGCACCCGACCAATATCCGAAAGGCACATCAGCCAAAAATTTAGCCGAAATTGGTCAATTACAGGGAACAGCCGCCGTCCGTCGCACGGTACAATCAGTTACTAATTCTACCGCTGCCCTCTTTGAAACTATCCCTCAAGAGATGCGTCGCTTGGGAATTGATGCCCTAATTGTCGATCAAGTCTCCCCCTCAGGAGGTACAATCGCAGAAAAATTAGCTATTCCCTTTGTCAGTTTTGCTGGGGCATTGGTTTTAAATCGTGACCCGCTTATTCCGCCCTTTATGACCACTTGGGACTATAATCCCTCATTTATCGGGGTTATTCGCAATAAAATTGGCTATAAACTCCTTGACTCTCTGACTCGTCCCCTGAATGAGTTAATCAACCGGCAGCGTCAAGAATGGGGGTTAATTCCCTATCAAAACATCAATCAACGCTATTCACCCATCGCCCAAATTAGCCAACAACCTGCCGAATTCGAGTTTCCTCGGCAAAATTTACCCGCTCACTTTCACTTTACCGGCCCCTTTCACGATTCCTCCACCAGAAAAACGATTCCTTTTCCTTACGAAAAATTAACCGGACAACCCTTGATTTATGCTTCCCTCGGTACAATTCAAAATCGCCTACAATCGGCCTTTAATGCGATCGCCGAAGCCTGTGCCGATTTGCCGGTACAATTAGTTTTATCCTTGGGCAACACCGACTCTAACATTCAAATAACAACCAAAAACGCCCTAGTTGTTCCCTACGCTCCCCAATTAGAGCTTTTAACCAGAGCCTCTCTTACTATCACCCACGCAGGCTTAAATACTACCCTAGAATCCCTTGCCCAAGCTGTACCGATGGTGGCTATTCCCATCACTAACGACCAACCGGGGGTATCTGCTCGGATAAAATGGTCGGGGACAGGGGAAGTGATTCCGATTTCCCGTCTAGAAGTTCCCCGTTTACGAAAGGCGATTGAAAAGGTCTTATCCTTCCCCAGTTACCGAGAAAATGCCCTGAGAATGCAAAAAGTGCTACAGAAGACAGGAGGGGTGAAAATGGCCGCCGATATCGTCGAAAAAGCCATTTCTACTGGCCAACCCGTCCTATCGGTATAATGGCTAGGGTCTGCTAAAAAAGTTTTTCCTGGGGACAGGGTGTCGGGTGTCGGGTTTTAAAAACGTTATCGAAAACAATTGACAAAAATCGCCCTTTATAACCCGTCCATGGCCTAACACAAACCGAAGAACTATAAAGATTAGATTGAACATTTCTGTGATTTCTGTCTAACAGCAATGGTCAGCGGTGATGAATGAACTAGAACATCGCCGCTTCATCGTGTTAGCTGGCTTGTGCTTAGAGTGTAAGTTTGCGGAGAAATCATGCGTATAGTAACTGATTATTAATACTATCAACAGTCAACGTGTTGACTAAAACACCAACCCGTTGCACGACCTCGTAGGCAGTTTTCTGAGGGACAACAATAATTCCACAATGTTCTCTGCCTTCCTCTATGAATTGAAGATGTAATCGTTCAAAATCAACTCGGTTGTGGGTGACAAGACATCTACCTAAAGAAGCTGCAAATTCTAATTGTTCGCTGTCAGTTTTGCCCAAAGTTGACTGCTCAGGAACAGTGGTGACATCTAAACCACGAGAACGCAGAAGTGTTGCAACTAACGCCGACATATCTTCGTCCATGTAAAGCGAAGCAAATATGCTCATAGCTTACCCAAAGCTGCCTTTACAGAAGGATGCACCAACTCATCGGGGACTTGGTTACGTTCAATGTACTCGTTAATTTCTGCTTGATGATCCAAATAAAAACTCAAGGCATCGAACACTTGTGCTAAGGTCAAATGAGGTAAATGAGTTGGAATTTCCTCTGGCATCACACCTAATCGCCACAGACCTACGATTGCGCGAATAGATGTGCGAGTGCCTTCAATAATTGGCTCTCCACCTAAAATCTCATTGTTTCTGGTGACATAACGTGAAAGAGTGATAATCGTCATGGAATTAGGTCTCTTAGGGAAATCGCTGATTCTATTTTAGTCAGGGACAGACATGACTTGATCATGGCATCTAGTCGCTAGAGGCATCGTCGGCTAGATGTTTTTTCGGCAACCTAACCTAAGACTGGCTCTAATAGTTTGACTAGAGAAAAAAGAGGTGCGTTACATTTCATTAACTACCAGAGCGGCGTACTGCTACGCAGTGCCTTCGGCATCGCACTGACACAAACCGAAGAACCATAAAGATTAGATTGAACATTTCTGGGATTTCTGTCTAACAGCAAAGTTAGCCTGCTTTTGGGGCAGGGATTAGCGCAAAGGTGGTGTTATACTCAGACAAAGTGCAGAAAGTCAAAATCCGTAACTTTCTTGAATCCATGCTGACAACTACTCAATTTGCGCCCCTGCTCAAGCAATTGTCTTACTCCGATAAGCTCTTATTACTTAACTTTCTTGTAGCCGAGTTGCTCAAGGATTCTGGTATTGCACCGATGTCTATTCAAGATGATCTCCCTAGACAAGGTTTACATGACTCTTTTGAGGCTGCCGCCATTCTTGCTCAAGCATTAAAAGAGAAACAAGAATTGACTCATGGCTAATAAAGTAAGATTTGCTTTCACTGAGGTAGATCCTAGTCTTGGAGCATTCAGTACGCTTCCTTATTTGCCACTAGCATTAACGTATCAAAGTCAATCCTTGAGTGTTTCAGGTCTGTTGGATACTGGCTCTAGTGTTAATGTCTTGCCTTATGAAATGGGGCTGGCATTAGGCGCAGTCTGGGAAAATCAAAGGCTATCTTTAACATTAGGAGGGAATTTAGCTAGATTTGAAGCTCGTGCATTGGTTGTCAAAGCCACTGTTGAAGAATTCCCTGCTGTAGATTTAGCTTTTGCTTGGACTCAAGATAAATATGCACCTCTAATATTGGGAC
>NZ_JASJFE010000877.1:0-1961 GCF_030067735.1 Microcystis sp. M53598_WE2
CACCCCACACCCCACACCCCACACCCCACACCCCACACCCTATCCCCTATTTCTTTAACCAATGACTGCCCAACTTTTAACCGCTTTAGTGGTATTTGTCCTCGCTTCCTTTGTCGGTTTCGAGGTGATCAATAAAGTTCCTCCCACTCTCCATACACCCCTGATGTCGGGAGCGAATGCAATTTCAGGTATCGCCGTTGTTGGTGCGCTCCTCATCGCCGGAGGCACGGATTGGCACGAATTAACCGTAATTTTAGGGTTAATTGCCGTTATTTTGGCGATGGTTAACGTGGTCGGTGGTTTTGTCGTTACCGATCGAATGCTGCAAATGTTCAAGAAAAAAGAGGCTAAATCATGAATAATGCCCTTATCACAGGGATCGAGTTGTCCTATCTACTTGCCGCCATTTTATTTATCATCGGTCTTAAACAATTATCTTCCCCCGCTACTGCCCGTCAAGGCAATTTTCTGGCTGCGATCGGGATGCTAATCGCCATTATTGCCACCTTAATCAATCAAGAAATCCTCAGCTATGGTTTAATCGCCGTGGCGTTGGTGATTGGCTCAATTATCGGCTTGGTTTCGGCGCAAAAAGTCCCGATGACAGCTATGCCCCAAATGGTGGGGATTTTTAACGGTTTAGGCGGTGCTGCCAGTGCTTTAATTGCCATTGGCGAATACTGGCGTTTACTGCAAAGTGGTGAAAATATTGCCTTTGACTCGATACTGATCGCTATTTTGGGTATATTGATCGGCGGTGTCACTTTTACCGGTAGTGTCCTCGCTTTTGCCAAATTACAGGAATTAATCAGTGGCGCGCCCGTAACTTTTCCTTTCCAACAACCCTTTAACATTCTCTTGCTACTCACCTTTTTAGGGGGTAGTGTCTATCTCTTTTTTGATCCCACCTCGATCGATGTTTTCCTGACCTTGGTGGCACTTTCCTTAATTTTCGGGGCTTTATTCGTGCTTCCCATCGGTGGCGGCGATATGCCCGTGGTTATCTCCCTCTTAAACTCTTTTTCGGGACTTGCCGCCAGCGTAGTCGGTTTTATCCTGATGAATAGTATGCTGATCATCGCCGGTGCTTTGGTGGGTGCGTCGGGGATTATCCTGACTCAGATCATGTGTAAAGCCATGAATCGATCGCTGGCTAGTGTACTATTTGGGGCATTTGGTACAGGTGCTAGTGCCGGAGGCGAAGCCAGCGCCACTTCTAGCCTTGATAAATCGGTTCATGCTATTGATTCAGAAGAAGGGGCAATGATGCTCGGTTATGCGCGTTCTGTGGTGATTGTACCCGGTTACGGCATGGCGGTGGCTCAAGCACAACACGCAGTGCGAGAATTGGCTGAACAGTTGGAAAAAAATGGCGTTGAGGTTAAATATGCTATTCACCCCGTAGCGGGAAGAATGCCCGGCCACATGAATGTATTACTGGCCGAAGCTAATGTTCCCTATCCGCAACTCTACGATATGGATGATATTAATCCTGAGTTTGAGCGCGTCGATGTGGCGTTAATTATTGGGGCGAATGATGTGGTTAATCCCGCTGCCCGTCACGATAAGGCTAGTCCGATTTATGGAATGCCAATTCTCGACGTGGATAAGGCACAGCACACGATCGTGATTAAGCGCAGTATGCGATCAGGTTTTGCCGGGGTAGAAAACGAATTATTCTACAATCCCAAAACCTTTATGCTCTTCGGTAGCGCTCAAGATGTGGTAGCACAATTAGTATCACAAGTCAAAGATTTGTCATAATTCTTGACAAATAGGACGGGGTGAAAACCCCGTCTTTTTTTTATCGGATTTTCCAGAGTGTGAATTTAATTTTGTGCAACTAACTAGGGTTTGCTGAAAAAGCTTTTCCTAGGGGCAGGGTGTGGGGTGTGGGGTGTGGGGTGTGGGGTTTTACCGATTTTCAGGTGGTCAATTACCTAATTTTCAGGGAAAAAGTC
>NZ_JASJFE010000179.1:0-6462 GCF_030067735.1 Microcystis sp. M53598_WE2
GGAGAAAATCCCTGGACTTTTTCCCTGAAAATTAGGTAATTTACCCCCTCAAAATGGGTAAAACCCCACACCCCACACCCCACACCCTACACCCTGCCCCTAGGAAAAACTTTTTCAGCAGACCCTATGCGCGGAGATAGGAGTCGTCAATCAGCCAAAAAACTTTGGGGCCAGTTTACCCGGTGTTTACCGACAATGCGCTGTTGCTTCCACAGACTTTTGGGAGTCCTATAAGACAGTAATTCCTAGTAAACGTCATCGGGCAGTAGGTAAAGAAACTGGTCAAACTAATCCTATTGAAAGATTAAATAATACCTTTCGACAAAGGATTTCTCGGCTGGTGAGAGAGAGTCTATCTTTCTCTAAAAAAATGGAGAATCACGTTGGGGAGCCCTTTGGTATTTTATCCATGACTACAATGCACAGCAAAGCAAAGGATTAAGCCGCCATCACTACTACCGAATCACCACCAGATGCGCTTGCCCTGGCTGGGCATCATTATGATCGCCATTGGTAAACTTCTGAGGTTCTTCGTTACCTGGTATGGTTCGATCGGGTGGCATAAATCGACTAAATCCTTATCTGGCAAGAGACTTAATTGATTAGTTCGTTATAGATCGAAAACAATTGAGAAATATCGCAGCAATCTCTTTCTCTATAAGGGTTTCATCTCTTATAATCCCGTCCCTTGCATAACACAAACCGAAGAACCACTTCTGATACTAAATCTGGTTATTAAAAACTGGTTATTTATTTTCCTTTTTGTCTTTTGCATGAGTGCCTTTTGCCTCTCCTGATATGTAGCTTATACTCAACGGATTTAGTATGATTGACGAATTTGCGTTATTTCAGCTTCTATTTTCCAGTCAGAAATTAGACAGTGGCATCAATTTGGGCGAGGATTGCCGTGGACAACTGACAAAGTTGTTGATGACAAGGACCATTACTAGCCATGATCCCCCCCCATTGCCGCACATCGCCGCGATTATAGCGCACGGGTTGACCGTCAAAATAGGAAAATTTGCCGCCGGCTTCCGTTAAAATCAACTCCGGAGCGGCAAAATCCCAGTCTTTAGCCGCCGATTTCCCCGATAGGGAGATATAAACATCGGATTTTTGTTCGAGGATCGTGGCAATTTTACAGCCCACACTAGCCACATAATTTTTACCGAAGAAGGGTATTTGACTTAATAAATTATCAAAACGTTGGTCGCGATGGGTACGACTAACCACCAGATAGAGCTCGGTAATTTTATCTTTATTGGCAACTTTTACCTGTGTAATATTTCCGTCGCTAGTTTCTAGAAAAGTACCTTTTCCTTTTTGGGCAAAATAGAGTTTTTCTTGATCCGGTAGGGCAACCACGGCGATGAGCGGTCTTCCCTGATAACATAAGGCGATATGTAGGGCATATTCTCCCGTTTTGTTGATAAAATCGCGGGTTCCGTCCAAAGGATCGATAATCCATACCCAATCTTTCGGGATAGCTTCATTGCCTTGATGGGTTTCCTCGCTCAGATAACCAAAGTCGATATCCGAGAAATTTGTTTGTAATTCCCCTAAAATATAGTTATTTGCCGCTAAATCCGCCGCCGTCACTGGTCCGCCTTTTTTCTTCTTGTTGACGGCTAAATCCTGTTCACCCCGGTAGTAGGATTGAAGAATTTTAGCACCACCCCAACCGACGGCACGAGTCACAGCTAAAATGCGATCGAGCGTTTCGTTATCTTGACAGGTTAAATTAATCATAAAATAGCCTCAGTTTTTCAGACCTATTATCTACTAAATTGAAAGACTGGCATCTTAGCTTACCATCCCTTGCTTCCTAACTCCTGACTGGCTTAATTTTGCCCTTGCCAAAAATAATCGGCGGGTTTTTTGGTTTCTGCTGGTGATGATTGAGGAGCGTCTCCCAAGAAAACCGAACGCTGGATGACGCGATCGCCTAATCTTCTTTGGACTCGACTGGGAATACCGTAACCGTAGGCAATATGACCTTTTCCTGCTAGGACGATGATCTGATAGTCGGGATGAGCTTGCCAGAATTTAGCGATCGCATCGGCCATGGTTTCATCCCAGAGGACCTGTGCCAGAAAAAAGCGATCGAATCCCTGACTTTTGCCCCCCGTGTGTTGCTGATAAACGGCTAGGATCTGTTGACGATACTCCTCGTTATCCTGGTTTATTTCGCTTTTAGGGGGAATGTAGGTCATTTCTGAGGTGGAGAGGCTTTCTAAGCCCTCCCGTGCCACTTTTCTAGTGATTTCCGTGGGTGTATTTAGGGCGATCGCTGGTAGTTTTTTTGCCTTGGCCAAGCGCAGGATCGGGGCGTAAAATTCCCAATCAAATCCCCAACGTTGGTCGTATTCACTTTTTTCTCTCAACTGATTTTCGCTAATTTTGCCGGCTAAATACTGATCCAAATAGATTTGGTAAGGACGTTGAAACATCTCGAAAGCGATCGCTATTTGGGGATTATTAGCCTGTAAATACTCGATAATAGCTAATTGGGCCTGATGATCGGCTTGGCTATCGTGCCTTTCCCCCAGATAAATAATCTCGGCTGTTTTTAAATCTGCCAGAATTTGTTTTTGGCTATTAGTAAAACTCCAGGCCCGGGGCAGCAAAATAAACAGTAAGCAGAGGGCAAGGAAAACAGGAAAAAAGCGTCGAGAGAATTTCATCTTTTTATACTAAATCCGTTGAGTATAGGCTACTTGTGAGGACAGGCAAAAGGTAAGAGGCACTCATGCAAAAGAGGGAATAGATAATCAGTTTTTAATAACTAGATTTAGTATTAAAAGCCTTTTAAGAAACTGATCTTAACCGAAGCCAAGACAAAAAGGGTGAGCAATGCCCACCCGCAAAAATTTTCAGAGAACGTTTTTGGTTTAGTAGGTTTCTACGTGCCAGCGATGTTCTTTTTTCAGTTGTTTCTGATAGACAGACCAATCAGCGCCATTTTTAGCAGCAGCACCACTGATAGCATCGTCGATACCATCTTCCATCCCTTTCAGTCCGCACATATAAGCGTGGGTTTTGGGACTTTGGAGTAGATTCCAGATTTCGTCAGCGTGTTCGGCTACCCGGTGTTGAATATACATTCTACCGCCCTGGGGATTTTGCTGTTCCCGGCTGATGGCATAGGTGAGACGGAAGTTATCGGGGAATTCCGCCGCTATTTTCTCTAATTCTTCTTGGTAGAGAATATTGGCCGTTTTGGGAACTCCGAAAATCAACCAAGCTAGACCTTTGAATTTATAATCTTCGTGTTGTTCCTTGAACATCCGCCAGAGGAAAGCTCGGAAGGGAGCGATTCCCGTCCCAGTGGCCATCATAATGATAGTGGCATCTTCATCACCCGGTAGCAGCATTTCCTTACCCACAGGGCCGGTAATAGCCACATCGGCACCCACCTCTACATTACAGAGATGGGTGGAACAAACTCCATAAACCGTTTCCTTGGTTTCTGGGTGTTGGTATTCTAACTGACGCACGCAGAGGGATACGGTTTTATCGTCTAATTTATCACCATGACGGGTGGAGGCGATCGAATAGAGTCTCAATTTATGAGGTTTGCCATTAGCATCGGTACCCGGGGGGATAATACCGATACTTTGGCCTTCTAAATAGCGTAAATCGCTCCCAGAAAGGTCAAAGGTGACGTGTTGTACGATGCCGATACCTCCCTCATCAACGAGAGCATAGTTCTCGATACATTTGCCGATAAAGGGTTGATTCGGACGGTAGATGTTGACGGGGATATCTGTTTTTTCTTTCGCTTGAGTCATGGCCTTTTTCTTGGTCTGTTCGGGGACGGGCGATGATTGAGCGATTGGCTGTGGTGTGGAGGCACTAGAAACAGTTGCTACGGGGGCAATCCCATTGAAGGGTTTGATGCTGACGATACGACCACCTAAACGGGTAATCCGACGCATTTCTTGATTCATGCGACTGTAGGGAACCGTGAAAAACACGCTTCCACTCTGACGGATTGAATAATCCAAGCTGTCAGTATTGTCGTTTTGATTGAGACCCGCCACTTCGTAAACAAATAAACGGTTTCCCGCTAGTGTACTCGGACTGTACATTAAATATAACTCCCAACTCAAGTCACGATAATCGTTCCATAGTTTAGCCTACCATCGGTACACTACACCTAGGCCTAATTGAGAGTTATCTTAAAAAAACCACAGACATCGCTTTTATCCTTTTGGATAGGATAGGTTAAGTCTCTGGTTAAAATCTGTTACATTTGCAGCATTTTACTTTTTATTAAGATTTATGCTACTTTTTCCCATTTATGCTAAAAATCCCCCTAGTTTGCCTGATCAGGACAAAAGCGGGGGACAGATATTACCGATAATTATTTTTTCAACTACTGGGCCGCAGCTGCGTTTAAGGGTTTAATGCTGACGATGCGAGCGCCTAAACGGGTAATCCGACGCATTTCTTGATTCATGCGGCTATAGGGAACAGTTAAAAAGACACTGCCACTCTTACGGATAGAATAATCTAGGTTATCAGTATTGTCATTTTGACTCAAACCGACGACTTCATAGACAAAAAGGCGATTTTCTTTGGCACTAGAGAGACTTTGCATCGAAATGGCTCCTACATTGATGTTATAGTTCTCTAGTTTAGCCTAGCGGGGAGACTAGCAATCTAGTTAGGGTTTGCGGCAAAAAGTTTCTCGTGGGGCCAGGGTGTGGGGTGTAGGGTGTAGGGTGTAGGGTTGTACCCATTTTCATCTGGTAAATTACCTAATTTTCAGGGAAAAAGTCCCGGAATTTTCCCCCCGATCCCTCCAATGGCTGGCACTTTTTGATTTTCCAAAAGTCTAAACGTCTTACCCAACAAGGTTTTTAGATGTATTCAGCCAACCCTAGTTAATTGCTGATTTACGGCCGTTCATTGTACCATGACGCTCGATCGCAATTGTCCACAGGCCGCATCGGTCGCTAAACCTCTGGAATAACGGACAGTAACGGCGACTTTTTCCTGTTCTAAAATAGTTTTAAAAGCCTTAATTCTCTTTTCATCAGGCCGTTGATAATCCACCTCTTGAATAGGATTATAGGGGATGAGATTGACGTGGGATTGAAAACCTTTCACCAGTTTGGCTAATTCCCTTGCGTGTTCGGGTAAATCATTTACTCCCGCTAAAAGAATGTATTCAAATGTCACTCTTCGTCCCGTGATTTGAACGTATTCCTGACAGTCTTGGATCAGATTACTTAGGAGATAATGGTCGGCACTGGGGATTAATTTAGCTCGAACTTGTTGATTAGAAGCATGGAGACTAACAGCAAAAGTTATTTGCAAATTATGTTCCGCTAGTTGCTTGATTTTATGGGGCAATCCCACGGTAGAAATCGTTAAACAACGCTGACCGATACCCACATCTTTATTAAGGCAATGAATCGCTGTCACCACTTCGGGGATATTTAATAAAGGTTCCCCCATCCCCATAAATACCACATGACTGACTCGCTGCTGAAAATCCTCCTGTACTGTTAACACTTGGTCAACGATTTCATGTGCTTTTAAATTACGAGTAAAACCCCCTTTTCCCGTGGCACAAAAATCACAGGCCATCGGGCAACCCACTTGCGAAGAAACACAGACTGTCAATCTTTTTTCACTAGGAATTCCCACCGCTTCGATAATTAAACCATCCGCCAGTTTTAGCAGATATTTACGAGTGCGATCGGGTGCTACACTGCGATAATGTATAAGGGAACGACCAATAGGATAATCCGCCATCTTGCTGCGCCATTCTTGGGGGAATACGGAAATATCCGCCAAAGAATGCACCCCTTTTTCATATAGCCATTGGTGTAATTGTTTACCCCGATAAGCGGGTTGTCCCTGGTCTTTTACCCAGTCGGTCAGTTCCTCTAAAGATTTCGCTAGTAAAGTCATAATTGTTATCGTTGATCGTCTTACCATTCTAACCGATCGATCATCCCTAGGAGCAAAACCGTAACAAAATTGTATTCATTAATTGACATTTTTTCCCTTTGCTCCTTCTCTAGTCTTTGTTAGTCAATTAAATACTTAAAACTATAACTTCAACTTAGCCTAAGGATTTCTACTGTTGGGTATTCCTTTTTATACTAAATCTGGTTATTAAAAACTGATTATTTATTCCCCCTTTTTCCTCTTGCCTATTGCATGAGTGCCTGTCCTGATATGTAGCCTATACTCAACGGATTTAGTATTATATTCTCCTTCCACTGAGAGGGAAGTAGCATCTAAATGGCAATTCTCGGTCGCCACCCCAAATTTTTTCACGGCCGCTCAACTAATCAGTAGGAAAATGACCGAAACATCAAGTTGATAAAGTTTGTCCATTACTCGACTAATTTTATCATCATTCAATTGTTTTGGTTCGATGCCATCTCCCAGCAGATGTTCGGTTGCTTTATCTTCAAAAAATTGAGGAAATAAATACAAGGA
>NZ_JASJFE010000462.1:0-5446 GCF_030067735.1 Microcystis sp. M53598_WE2
CCCATTATGAAATTCAGTAAAATCGCTGTAACCATTGTAACATCGTTGTTAAATAAAAATCTTTCTCAATTAATTTTTAAGAATTTATAAATATTGCGGAATGTTAATTTAAATATTCTCAAGTTTTTGGCATCAATCAATAAATTTTGCTTATCTTTGGCGAATATGGGGTTAGGAGTCAGTCATCAGTCATCAGTTATCAGTTATCAGTCATCAGTGTCAGCTTTTTTCTCCCTTCTCCCTGCTCCCATCTCCCCCCGCAACGCGCACGAATTGGTCTCCCCTCTCCCCTTCTCCCTGCTCCCTGCTCCCATCTCCCTGCTTCAGAAAAATATTAAGTTTTATTAAGAAGTTAGTGACAAAACACCAGCTTTAATCTCTATTATCGTAGTAAGTGGCTTTTGACCCGAATCAAGCCGGTCAAGATAAATAGTAACTTTTGCCCATCATCAAACAAAGATGGTCAGTCTAACTAAAACAGTCGCTGTGGCCATGCCCTCGTGATCAATTCCTATGTCAACCCTGGTTATTGTCGAATCCCCCACCAAAGCTCGGACAATCAGTAATTATCTACCTAGCGGCTATCGAGTCCAAGCCTCCATGGGCCACATCCGCGATCTGCCCGCCTCTGCCGAAGAAATTCCCCCCGCCCACAAAGACAAATCCTGGGCCAACTTAGGCGTAGATGTGGAGAACGATTTCGACCCCCTCTACGTCGTCCCCAAAACCAAAAGTAAAGTCGTCAAAGAATTAAAAGAAGCCCTCAAAGGGGCCAGCGAACTGATCCTCGCCACCGACGAAGATCGGGAAGGCGAAAGCATCAGTTGGCATCTCTTGCAGGTACTCAACCCGAAAATACCCACCAAAAGGATGGTATTTCACGAAATCACCAAAGAGGCAATCCAAGCCGCCCTCAAAAATTGTCGCTCCATCGACGAAAATTTAGTTCACGCCCAAGAAACCCGCCGCATACTCGATCGCCTCTACGGTTATACCCTCTCCCCCCTACTTTGGAAAAAAATCTCCAAAGGGTTATCCGCCGGCCGCGTGCAATCCGTCGCGGTACGTCTGCTCGTGCAGCGCGAACGAGAACGACGAGCCTTTAAAACCGCCAATTATTGGGACCTGAAAGCCACCCTCGAAAAGGACAAAAATCAATTCGAGTCGAAATTAGTCACCTTAAACGGTCAAAAAGTGGCAAATGGCAGCGATTTCGATGCCGACACCGGCAGACTGCTCCCCGGTCGCCAGGTGACACTTTTGGATCAAGCCACCGCCGCCGCCTTAAAAGAACGCATCGAAGACAAAATCTGGCGCGTTAGCCACACCGAAGAAAAACCCACCACTCGCAAACCATCCCCCCCCTTCACCACCTCCACCCTACAGCAAGAAGCTAACCGGAAACTGGGCATATCTGCCCGGGACACCATGCGAATCGCCCAAAATCTCTACGAACAGGGCTACATCACCTATATGCGGACCGATTCCGTCCATCTTTCCGATCAGGCCATCACCGCCGCCCGCAATTGTGTAGAACAAATGTACGGAAAAAATTACCTCAGTCCCCAACCCCGGCAGTACACCACCAAAAGCAAAGGCGCACAGGAAGCCCACGAAGCCATCCGGCCCGCCGGTAGTAGCTTTCGCCTGCCCCGGGAAACCGGCCTGAGCGGACTAGAATTCGCCCTCTACGACCTAATCTGGAAACGTACCGTCGCCTCACAGATGGCCGATGCCCGCATTACCCAGATCGCCGTTAATATTCAGGTAGAAAATGCCGGATTTCGCTCCTCCGGCAAAAGAATCGACTTCCCCGGCTTTTTCCGCGCCTATGTGGAAGGTTCCGACGATCCCGAAGCCGCCATCGACGACCAAGAAATAATCTTACCCGCCCTCAGCGTCGGTGATACCCCCAATTGTCGCCAACTAGAAGCCATTAGCCACGATACCCAACCCCCCGCCCGTTATAGCGAAGCCTCCCTCGTAAAAACCCTCGAAAGTGAAGGAATCGGGCGACCCAGCACCTACGCCACCATTCTCGGCACAATTATCGATCGCGGTTATGCCCAAATGCGGAATAAAACCTTGATTCCCACCTTCACCGCTTTTGCCGTGGTTAGTTTGTTAGAAAATCATTTCCCCGACCTGGTAGATCCCAAATTTACCTCGAAAATGGAGGAAACTCTCGACGATATCGCCACTGGTTCCGCTCAATGGTTGCCCTATCTCGATCGCTTCTATCGCGGCGAAAAAGGGCTAGAAAGCCAAGTAAAAGAGCGCGAGAGTCAAATTAACTCTAGCACCGCCAAATCGGTGATTTTAGAGGATTTACAGGCAACTATCAAGATCGGCAAATACGGTCCCTATCTGGAAGTCTCCCGAGGCGATCAAATCCTCACCGCTTCCATCCCCGCCGATTTAACCCCCGCCGACCTCAACCCCGAACAGGTAGAAACCCTGCTGCGACAGAAAACCGAGGGTCCCGATAAATTAGGTCTTCATCCCGACAGCGGAGAGCCAATTTATCTGCTCGTGGGTAGTTACGGCCCCTACGTCCAGTTAGGAGATGTCAGCGATGACAACCCCAAACCGAAACGCGCCTCCCTACCCAAAGGAGTCAAACCAGAGGATGTCACCCTCGAACAAGCGGTGGGTTTATTGGCACTGCCGCGACTACTGGGAACCCATCCCCTCACCGGAGGCAAAATTAAAGCCAGTTTAGGTCGTTTTGGCCCCTATATAGTTCAGGAACAGGGTAAGGAAAAAGAATATCGTTCCCTGAAAGCCGGCGATGATGTCTTAACCATAACCCTCGATCGAGCTTTGGCCTTATTAGCCGAACCGAAAAAAACTCGCAGCGCCCGCGGTTCCACCAAACCACCCTTAAAAGAATTGGGTAAACATCCCGACGATGGGGAATCCGTGGGATTGTACGAAGGTCCCTACGGAGTTTATATCAAGCACGGTAAGACCAACGCCAAGATTCCCGAAGGAGAAACCGCCGAAACCCTGACTCTAGAACAAGCTTTAGTCGCCCTAGCGGCCAAGACAACCACTGCCAAGAAAACCACTACTAAGAAAACTACTTCTAGCACGACCAAAAAAACTACTTCCCCAGGCAGTAAAACCAGCAAAAGTAAGACGGTTTAGCGGTTAGTGGTGGGGCGATTTTCTCCATGGTTAATTCCTGGCCCTGATGCGAGGACAAATCTGGCTGGCTTTTTTGTCTTTTGCACCACTTTGAACGGGCTGCTCCCATACCCCAAATTCCCTACTGTAAAGCAATCGCCATCGCTTCTTGGGGAATTTGCCGGTAAATTGGTTTTAAAAATTGTTCTATGGCATCTGATTCGGGGGCAGCGAGGGGAAAATTGCCTAAAATGTCGAGAATGGTTTGATTTTCATTCCCCGGCGTAATCACAACTAGGGAGGGATCTAGCTCCTCATCGTACTGCCAAAAGCGATCGATAGTGCTGTCGGGGGCAGTTTTTTCAACTACTGTGGGGGGTTCACTGACTGCTAAAGGTTGATTATCAGAGGAATAGGAGCGTTTTTCTCGTAAAGCTTCCAGAATTTGGCTTTTGGTTCGGCCGCGCAGTTGCAAAAGCAGGAAGGGATCGACGCTAAAACGATCGCCCAATTGATAATATACTGCTCCTATATGTTTGCAGGGGTTGGCTTGATCGGGACAGGTACAACGAGAGCGAATATCAGCTAGGGAAAAGGGAAATAAATTCACCCCACTATCGATAAAAACACGCTCGATATGATCGGGCATTTGTCCCGTGAGCAATTGAGCGGAATAAATGGCCTTTTTGGAGAGAAGCTTAATAATATAATCCCATTCTTCATCACTAAAAGCGACTAGGGATAAGTCCACTATATAAGGCTCTGGTTCACTGCCTTGTACTCTGGCAATAACTTGCGAGTCTTCAAAGTCAATACTTAAAACATTGCCTTCTCTGGCGTAAAGTCTAGCTCGTTCCAAGCGTTTTTTAAAGCGATAGGAATCGAGTAGTTCCAGCCATTTTTGTACCCACCAAGCTTGTTCTGTCATTTTTTATTCACCCTACCGCTTATCAGCTTCGTTACCAACAAAAACGCCAATTCAAAAAGGAAACGCATCAGCCTTAAGAGTTGACAGAGAAAGGCTCATCAGGTATATTCTGATCTTTAACAACAACAAATCAGACCCAAAAATGAAGCCACCAACATCCTAACATAGAACCAAGAAACTTGCTCTACCAACTTGGTCAAGAGGTAAATTTATCTCAACGGCAAATAGCCGTCTTGCTGGGATGTCATGTCATCTATGAAGCAGAAACCCAAATTGTGAGTTTTGGGAATCGCCGTCCGTTTTACGGCGG
Source organism: Microcystis sp. M53598_WE2 (assembly GCF_030067735.1). Taxonomy (NCBI): domain Bacteria; kingdom Bacillati; phylum Cyanobacteriota; class Cyanophyceae; order Chroococcales; family Microcystaceae; genus Microcystis; species Microcystis sp. M53598_WE2. The sequence continues at coordinate 4,368 of NZ_JASJFE010000462.1, forward strand.
TCAGGATGTCAAGAAACCATCTACAAAATTTCTTGGGAGAGGGGATTAAACGAGCATACTAATGGACTGTTAAGACAATTCTTTCCCAAGAAAAGGAATTTTAAAATCCTTAAGCCAGAGGAGGTAAAAAGAGCAGTAAACTTGGTTAACAATCGTCCTCGAAAATGTCTTGACTATCGTACCCCGAATGAGCTATTATGTGATAGCTCAGACAGTGATGAAATTCAGAATTGAATTGAATTGGCAAGATGTACACAAAAACGAGGATTTTAGGTATGAGGACAGAACAGAAAAATCCACAATTAAATTGTCAGAAATTAGCAGAAGTCTTTTTATCAAATCCCTTAATTGAAGATTGCTATTTTATGGTACGGGAGGGGGAATTAGTCGCCTATATCGTTTCCTCTGGAGCTTGGAATTCTGAACAATTGTCCTCCGATTTACAGTCTCAGTTACCGGACAATCTTCTGCCTAATATCTATGTGCAGATTTCCAGTTTACCCTTAACCGATAGCGGTGATGTCGATGAAACTGCATTAAAGAATATTGAAATTATCGATGATCATCAAGTTCAGGAGACAGAAGAAAAACTACGCTCTTTGTCAGACATTGATCAAGTTGCCGTCGTCATGACTTCCAAAAAAATCAAAATTTTACCCCTACATCTATCGGACTTATTGCCCTTAAAAATAGAGAAAAAAAATGATCATCAAAAATCTGAAACCCCGATTCATCTGGGGATTCACACTTCTAACACTCAAGCTGGAATCAGTCACGGACAGCTTTTAGAAGAATCTGAACTTCAACCGAAAACCTTGGCAGAAATCCTCCAAAAAGCTGCTGAAAATTATTCAAATAAAGGGATTATTTATATTCAATCTAATGGATTGGAAGTTTTTCAGTCTTATCAACAATTATGGGAAGACGCTCAACAAATACAAGCCGGATTACAAAAGCAGGGTTTACAAGCTCACGATAAAGTAATTCTTCAGCTATCGGAAAACTATGATATTATTTCCGCATTTTGGGGGTGTCTTTTAGGGGGATTTATTCCTGTTATTATTTCAGTGCCACCCAGC
>NZ_JASJFE010000450.1:0-1377 GCF_030067735.1 Microcystis sp. M53598_WE2
CCAGGGCTTAAATTATCTTCATCGACAAAATAAAGTACATCGAGATTTAAAACCGGGTAATATCCTCAAGGTTAATCAACAATACAAGTTAGCAGATTTTGGCTTAATTAGAACCTTAAATAATAAAAGTCACACTCAAACAGTCCACAATACTGGTACAATTATTTATATGCCTCCTGAAGCCTTTAGGGGTGATATTTCCTCAGCTTGGGATCTGTGGTCATTAGGTATTATGTTAATCCAAATGACCACTAATCAACTTCCCTATAAGTTTAATAATGACAATAATCAATTAATGGTAAAGGTGATAAATTGTGAGCTACAAATCCCTAGTTTACCGAAAGAGTTTAAACCGATTATTGAAGGGTGTTTGCAAAAAGATAGAAAACAAAGATGGACAGCACAACAGGTTTTAAATGCCTTACAAGCAGTCAAAAAGCCTGTTTCACCAATACCCCTAATTGTTTCACCCACTCCATTTACCGAAAAAATATCCAACGGAGTCACACTGGAGATGGTGAGCTTACCAGCAGGTCAATTTATCATGGGATCTGCTGACAGTGATCCCGATGCTTGGGATGCTGAAAAGCCTCAACACCAAGTTAAAGTCAACAGTTTTGCGATTGGCAAATATCCAGTGACTCAGGCACAATATGAAGCGGTAATGGGAACCAATCCCTCTCATTTTAAAAACAACTCTTGGTTGAAAAATAATCTGCAAAATCCGGTAGAAAATGTTAGTTGGAACGATGCTCAAGCTTTTTGTCAAAAATTGAGTCAAATAACAGGAAAAACCTATCGCCTCCCCACAGAAGCGGAATGGGAATATGCTTGTCGTGCGGGGACTACTACTCGCTATTATTTCGGTGATGATGCTAATCAGTTAGGAGATTACGCTTGGTATAGGGCAAATTCTCAGAGTAAAACTCATCCTGTGGGTCAGAAAAAGCCCAATGCTTGGGGACTCTATGACATGAGTGGCAATGTTTGGGAGTGGTGCGAGGACAATTGGCACGATAACTATATCGGAGCGCCAAAGGATGGATCTGCGTGGACTATCAATAATGATAATCGTTCTCATCCCAAGTGTCTGCGCGGCGGTTCTTGGAACTACGGCCCTAATGACTGTCGTTCTGCCTTCCGCTTCAGGAGCAACCCCGTCGGCGTCAGCAACTACGACGGTTTTCGGGTTGCGTGTGTCTCCCCAGGACTTTAACCCTTTGTTCTTTTGCTCTTTTGCCCTTTGTCTCCCGCCCTTAGGCGGGTCGATTTTTTTTTTGAGCCGTAGGTTGGGTTGAGGAACGAAACCCAACCCAATTATTTAAAAGTGTTGGGTTTCACTATCGTTCAACCCAACCTACGATTTAAGGCGGGTCG
>NZ_JASJFE010000465.1:0-3979 GCF_030067735.1 Microcystis sp. M53598_WE2
CGCCCTTTTCGGCTCCTCATCGCAACTATCCCTCGGACCAGAATCGACCACGGCAGTGATGACGGCGGCAGCGATCGCAACGCTGGTAAGCCTTCAAGGAGAAAATTACGGCAGTTTAGCGGCTTTTTTAGCCCTAATGGTCGGTTTAATCTGTTTGGTCGCTTATATCGCCCGCCTGGGATTTTTAGCTAATTTACTCTCCAAACCGATCCTAATCGGTTATATGGCGGGAGTGGCAGTGATCATGATTGCGGGACAACTGGGTAAAATTAGTGGTTTGTCAATCGGTGAAAATACGGTTTTTAGAGAAATTTTCGCTTTTTTCTGGGGAATAAACCAATGGCACTGGCCAACCCTTAGCCTAGCTTTATTGCTGCTACTATTTCTATTTATCATCCAAAAATATTTTCCCAAAGCACCGGGTCCCTTGCTGGCGGTTTTACTGGGAACCCTCGCCGTCGCCACCCTCCATCTCGATCAAGAGGGGGTGGCAGTAGTGGGGAAAATTAGCAATACTTTGCCGAATTTTGGCTTACCAACCCTAGATTTTTCCCAATTACTACCCCTAGGAACCGCAGCCGTCGGCATTGCCCTGGTGGGCTATTCCGATAACGTCTTGACCGCTAGAGCCTTCGCCGCACGCCATAACCAAGAAATCGATGCCAATCAAGAATTTTTAGCCCTGGGACTGGGGAATCTGGCGGCGGGTTTTTGTCAGGGATTTCCCATCAGCAGCAGCGCCAGTCGCACCGCGGTGGGCGATTCGGTGGGTAGTAAAAGTCAGCTTTACTCCCTGGTGGTGGCAGTGGTGGTGGTGGCAGTCATTTTCTTGCTCGGTCCGCTACTGGTACTCTTTCCCAAGGCCGCCTTGGGTGCGCTGGTGATTTATGCGGCCTGTAAACTGGTGGATATTGCCGGCGCTAAACGACTAAAAAGCTTTCGCAATAGTGAGTTTAATCTCGCTGTCCTGACAATGGTGGGGGTGCTAACCACGGGGATTTTAAGCGGGGTTGCCATCGCCATCGGTCTCTCGGTTATCGATTTATTGGCCCGCATTACCCGGCCCGATGATGCCGTCTTGGGTACGGTTCCGGGGGTGATGGGTTTACACGCACTCCAGGATTGGCCGGAAGCGCAAACAATACCAGGGTTAGTTATCTATCGTTACGATGCCCCGTTATTTTTTGCTAATGCGGCCGACTTTAAACGTCGCGCCCTCAGAGCCATTGCCCGGGAGACAAAACCGGTAGAATGGTTTGTCTTGAATACAGAGGCCCTTGGGGAATTGGATAGTACAGCCGTGGAGATTCTTGAGGAATTAGCGGCAGAATTATCAAGACGGGGTATAGTTTTCGCTCTCGCTAGGGTTAAACACGATCTGTACTTACAATTGCAACGCTCTCGCTTGTTAGATAAAATTAGCCAAGAGAGAATTTACTATACTTTGCCGGCGGCGATCGAAGCTTTTAAACATCGTTGACTGATACTAAATCATTAGGGGTCGAGAAGGTCATCGCCGACCTCCCCTCCCATAAAGAACCTACCCGTGCATAGTTTTCGGACTTTATTGAAATTAGCTGATAGAGTTGTCTAAGTTGGGCTTCCGTCGGTTGCATTTAGTCATTGTCGGCTTAATTTTAGATTATTGTTCATTTTAGTATTATTAATCGAAAGCCACTTCCCTAACCTATTTAGGGTTTGCTGAATAAAGGTGAAATGTAGGCAAGGTAAGGGTTTTGTGGCTTTTCTCGCGAAACAGGTGCAAGATTTTGAGAGAATCGTGCTTCAAAACCTTGCGTCTTCATCGGCCCGCGTCCTGTAGGGGCGAAGCATTCGGATAAAAAATCTACGGTTTCACCGATAGGTTATTGCCCGAATGCTTCGCCCGTACTTTGTCAGCAAACCCTATTTAGCATCAGTTTAACCCATTTTTCAAGGATCTAGGCTAGAATATGAAGACAAGACGCATTGCTCTGGGTTAATCTACTCTGTAGAAGCTAAGAAGGTAATCAAAATGGCTAAATATTCGCCTCTTATCAATGTATCTCCTGAAACTATGAGTGGTGTTCCTGTTTTTTCAGGTACTAGAGTTCCGATACAAACACTTTTTGATTATCTTAAAGCAGGAGAATCAATTGATGATTTTTTAGAGGGTTTTCCAACGGTAACAAGAGAACGAGTTATTAGCTTACTTGAAGAATTGGAAAAAGAGCTTATTGATAGGGTAGCGTGAAATGAGGCTTCTTTTAGATGAATGTATTGACCGAAGATTAATGAGGGAGTTTACAGGTTATAATATCAAAACTGTTCCGCAAATGGGATGGACTGGGATCAAGAATGGTCAACTGTTAGGTTTAGCTTCACAAGAATTTGATATTTTTATTACAGTGGATAAGAATTTGCCGTTTGAGCAAAATTTACCGCAGTTTAATCTAGCTATTATTATTTTACAATCACAATCAAATCGTTTGGCTGATTTAAAGCCTTTGGTTCCTAAAGTTTTAGAAGTTTTGGCAACAGTAACAAAAGGAACAGCAACAGTAGTAAGTTTATAACAACCTATTTAAAATGAATTTAAGCCATTTTTCAAGAGTCTGGGCTAAGATATTAAGGCTACCGACTTGGGAAGATTATTCCAAGAACTATCCCTAGTAAGATAAACACAATAAATCCAATCAAAAATGCAGGTATTGGCTCACCCATAATAGCCAACAAGGTAGCTAAAGCTATGCAAAAACATAAGTTTAAGACATTCAAGATCAATAGTAGTTTATTTTTCATTTTTCCCTTAAACCTAAATCGTCTAATGGGGATAGGGTTTTCTCTTGGATCCCCAGAGACATGAAAAGTGAAGTATTGCGAGAAGTTCTGTTGACCAGATGTCTAGAATCTTAAATAACAGTCGCACTACTCTCTTCTAAAACAATACGGCCCGCCATATGTACATTTTCGGCAGTCATAAATTTTTCCATCTTTACCACGCACTATATAATAAGTACATTTGCTCTCTGGTCCTGTTGATGGAGCAATATACACCGGGTCTACAGGTTGCTGTACCAACAAAATAGTTTCGGTATTAGCAAAAGTTTGATTTGTTGACACGTCTAAACACAATATGTTTTTAGTTTGTACATTATCAGGAGTAGAAGCTTTTGCTTGGTTAACAGGAGACATGACCAATAAAAATGCTGAAGCTGTTACGAGAATACTTTTCATGTGATTTTTACCAAATTGAGCGATAAGTTTGATTTGACTTTGAGGTTAAAAACATTTTGAGATACACCCGATTAATGGACTGGCATTACCGACATCTTCTATTATATTCTTGATATCTCCGTTCAGAGGCGGCATAATTTCCCGATGCCCTAGCTGCATAATGTGGTATATTAACTTGAGTCGCCCAATAATCTCCATTTTTCGTGAGTTGATTGGCCTCTTGAATTAATCCTTGACAAGAAAGCCTATAAATTCTTTGCCAGTCTTCAGCTATCATTCGCTGTATTAGCTGGTCAGCTTCCCCCTCCATACTGTCTAATTCTCTCAACAATTGCTGAACTTCACTACTTTGTGCGTTAGAATTAGTTACCCCTACTGTAAACTGGAGGATTGAAAAAAACCCTGCTAAAGTCAACACACTGATTGATTTTTTTGTTGGATAGAGCATAATTTTATTTCCTGAAAATTTGACACAACTAACAAGCCACACTACCGACAATGTATCAACCAGTTAAAATTATTTCAAGACGGAAAAAAACGGATATTGTCGGAGGTTTTGTTAACTATGTTTACAAATATCGGAAAATAACGGATAATGACGGTATTGTGTCTCCAAATCTTAACAATACTCCCATGGATACCCAAGAAGTCTTCTCACTTATTGATAATCTGGTTTTTGACCACACGGGAAAGCATCTCGATACATTGCAATTAGGGATTTTAAAGAACGTTTTTGATGGTCAGAAATATGCAAAAATAGCAG